>JAOZSC010000332.1 GCA_029939875.1 Desulfobacterales bacterium | reverse complement strand
GAACCCGGAGGGTAAACAACATGGCATAAAAAGGCCCCATCCTTTGAATTCACCCAATGGGATATCCTCAAAATGGGGCGCTTATTGTGATATCAGGTATAATACCGGACTATTAGATATTGTTTGCCATGTTGTTTATGCAACGTTGAGGTTATCTGTCAATGCCGCAACACCGGGCAGTGTTTTGCCCTCGATAAATTCCAGCGAAGCCCCGCCGCCCGTGGAAACATGGGACACCCTGTCAGCCACTCCGGCTTTGTTGACCGCCGCAGCGGAATCGCCGCCGCCGATAACCGTAATCGCGCCGGCAGCGGTAATTTCCGCTAAAATATTGGCAATGGCATCGGTTCCCCGGGCGGTTTGTTCGATCTCGAAAACCCCCATGGGACCGTTCCAGATTACGGTTTTAGCCCCCTTGAGAATGGCCGCAAAAGCTTCGATGGATTTGCTCCCGATGTCAAGGGCTGTCCAGCCGGCCGGGATAGCATCCGCGTTGACTTGTTTCAGCTCACCGATTTTTCTTGCCTTGAAATCAAAGGCATCGGAAACCATGCAATCCAGCGGCAGCACGATCTTGTCGCCGCCGGTTGCCAGAATCTGCCGGGCAACATCCACCCGGTCTGCTTCCAGCAGGGAGTTTCCGATTTCCAGGCCCTGCGCCTTGAAAAACGTGTAGCTCATGCCGCCGCCGATAATCACCCGGTCCACCTTGGGCAGCAGGTTGGTAATCACGTCGATTTTACCGGATATTTTGGCGCCTCCCAGAATGGCCACCAGCGGTTTTTCCGGATTTTCCATGGCCCGTCCCAGGTAATCCAGCTCTTTGGTCATGAGGAATCCGGCCGCACACAAATCAAAAAAATGCGCCACCCCTTTAGTGGATGCATGGGCCCGGTGGGCGGTGCCGAACGCATCGTTGACGTAAAGATCGCCGAGCCGGGCAAGCTGTCTGGCAAAGTCAGGGTCATTGTCCGTTTCCTGCTTGTAGTAACGAAGATTTTCCAGCAGCAGCACATCCCCACCCTGAAGCTTTTCAACCGCCGCGGTCACCTTTTCGCCGATGCAATCATCAATAAAACCGATGGGCTGACCGAGCAGCTGCTCCAGAACCGAAACGCAGGGTTTCAAAGACATCTCCGCCACCCGCACACCCTTGGGACGGCCGAGATGAGACATGAGAATCAGTTTGCCGCCCTTTTCGACAATATACTTGATGGTGGGAATCGCGGCGCGGATGCGTTTATCATTGGCAACTTTTCCACCCTCCAGCGGCACGTTGAAATCAACGCGCATGAGAACGCGTTTTCCTGTAAGATCCATATCCTCAACGGTCATTTTTTTCATGGCAACCTCCCTGAAGTGCGTGAACCGCAAGTATGCGGTTATTGAAATTATCCCGATTTCTGGTCAGCGACATCAGCGGCAGAATTTTTAGCCCTCAAAGTTTCGGTTTTTAACCCTTGAACCCTGAACCTTTAACCTTTTCATATACATGTATGCACACATGAAAATAATATCAATATGAATTCGAACTTGTTCGAATTCATACGGATTGACTATCCACTGAAGGTATGCCATATGCGCTGTATGAAAACCACCCACAAGATCTATTTTGAAAGTGCCAAAAGCATGTCCGTCATCCCCTCTTCCAGCGTTCATTTGGTGGTGACCTCCCCGCCCTACCCGATGATCCAGATGTGGGACGACATGTTCGCGGACCAGGACTGTGAGGTTGGCGCCGCCCTGAGAAACGAAAAACCATTGCAGGCCTTTGAGTTGATGCACCGGCAACTGGACCCGGTCTGGGGTGAAATTTACCGGATCCTAATCGACGGCGGCCTGGCCTGCATCAACATCGGCGATGCCGTGCGCACGGTTGACGAAGATTTCAGGCTGTATCCCAACCACGCCAGAATCATGTCGGCCATGGGCACGGCCGGTTTCAGCGCCCTGCCCCTGATTTTATGGCGCAAACCGACCAACGCTCCCAATAAATTTATGGGCTCCGGGATGCTGCCGGCCGGCGCCTACGTCACCCTTGAGCATGAATACATTTTAATTTTTCGCAAAGGCTCAAAAAGAGGATTTCACACTCCCGAGGACAAACAGCTGCGGAGGGAAAGCGCCTTTTTCTGGGAAGAACGCAACGCGTGGTTTTCCGATATCTGGCTGGGCCTGATCGGAACCATCCAGAAAATGAAAAACGACCATACCCGGCTGCGCAGCGCCGCGTTTCCTTTTGAACTTGCCTATCGCTTGATCAACATGTACTCGGTCAAAGGCGATACGGTGGTGGATCCGTTTCTGGGCACCGGCACCACCCTGTTCGCTGCCATGGCAAGCGCCAGAAATTGCATGGGCTTTGAGATCGATGCCGGTTTTGAAGCCGATATTTCATCACAAAAAAATACCATCGTGGCAGTTGCAAATGGTCGCATTCACCGTCGAATCCAGAACCATCTGGAGTTTGTGAAAACCCGCAGCGAGGAAAAGAGCCCGCCCGCCCACAGGAATAAGCACTATAAATTTCCGGTGATGACCCGCCAGGAAGTCGAGCTTTTTTTCAACCCTCTTGAAAATGTCCGCCAGCCGGATGAAAACAGCCTTGAAGTAAGGTATGCGGATGTTCCCGCCGCCGACTTTCCTGGAGACTGGAGTCAATTACTGCCAGCCCGTCCGGAGAATTGACCGTTTGGTGGGCCATTGAGAACCTGCTAACAGCAAGCAGCCGGGGGTGTTTTCGAGATGGTCTACATGGATAAGCGGCAAAGGCCGGACGGTCAACAAACCGCCTGGATTGCGGACAATTTACTTATTTGAATCGGGAAATAAACTCCCCGATAGCCCGGTGAACCCGGCGCGAACCGTTTCCCAGGAGAATTCCATGACGCTCAAAATTAAACAGGTGGTATTCCTTGTCATCCGTGCCGAGAAGATCGAAAATTTTTCGGGATCCTTTGGGGTCGACTACCGGATCTCCGTGAGATTGGATGATCAGTGCCGGTATCTTCAAATCCGGCAATTTAGGCTCCAGATTGTCCATCAGCCGCTCGATTTCCCGGACCCCTGAGACGGGATTGCGCCGGTAGTTGATGTGTGGATTTTCAGGCTTATTTTCGACAAACTCCATTTTGGCGCCCGGTCGATTGGCCCGCGCCATCAGTCGATTCCACATATCCACCGCGGATGCGAACTTGGACGAAAAGTCCTTCAGCCGCAAGGGAGCGGCAACGGCAAACACCCCGGCAACATCACTTACCCGCACGGCAAGATCCAGGGCCAGGCCCGCACCGGTGGAAAATCCCCCTGCCACCACCTGCCGGCAAATATTGCTGATAATGGCATATCCCTGATCAACCGACTCCACCCAGTCCTGGTAAGAGTGGATGGCCAGATCCTCCGGTGAGGTTCCATGTCCCTTCAGGCGGGGAACATACACCCAGAATCCGAGGCTTCCCAGATAAAGAGCCAGTTGCTTGACCTCCAGAGGGGCGGCCATGTACCCATGGCAAAGAAGTACGCCGATTTTTCGCGATTTTCCCTTGATTAGCACCGGCATGCCGACGTCCATGGACTTGGATTCGTCGGCCGCGTAGTACTTCCTGTAGTCGGCCTCAAATTCTTCCACCGCCTTTGCTATGAGGTATTCGACAATTTTGCGCCGGATCCAGAAACCCGGCTGAATAGCCATCCGTCTAATGGTGCGCTGTAAATCGGTAAGGGGTTCAACGGTATTGGCGATGACATCCAGTGGATTGTCGATGCGGGCGCGGTGAAATTCGTACACCGAGCTAAATGAGGCTGGGTCTTTTACCAGGCGGCCGTTTTCGCGCTTCAGGTTTCCTTTTTCCAGCGCGATCTCAATAAAATCATTTGCTTTTCCAAAACGATCGTCGGTTAGCAGGTGTACCTGA
>JAOZSC010000331.1 GCA_029939875.1 Desulfobacterales bacterium | reverse complement strand
TTTTTCACTGCCTTTGAGAGACCATGGCCGGAAAAAAGACAGGTCCCTGTCTGCTACCGGAATAAGCATTGTGTTGACGATATACGTATACGTATTATGTGTCAAGATTTTTTTATTGTATTTTTTTCTTGAAATTTGGCTTAAATGCCTATATATTGCCTTAAAATAGCTGTTTTATAGCGACAATATCAATAAAATTAAATTAATGGAAAAAAATACGTAAAAAAATATCCCGGCTATTAGCACCAAAGAACCCTTGCCGGATAAAGTTTACAATGTCCTGAAAAAGTCCATCCTGGAGGGACATTTTTCCCCGGGGGAATCTTTACCTGAAGATCTGTTGACTGAGGCCACTGGCGCCAGCAGAACCCCGGTCCGGGCTGCGCTCATACGGCTCCAGGCTGATGGCCTTGTGCAGGTTGAACCGCGCAAGTGCGCCCGCGTAGTGGCCCTGAACAGAGATGAAATGGTCGATTTATGTGAAGCCCGTATGATTTTTGAAACGGCATTCTTTGAAAGAGCAGTTAAAAAAATCCCCAGAAGCGTATTCAAAAAATACCGTCAAAGACTTCAGCAGGCCGCCGATCCAATGTTAGCCTCTGAGGATGATTCCAAGCAGTTGCAGGATAACCTCACCAAATATCGAGAGATTGATTTTGAATTTCATGTCCATTTGGTCGCTGCGTCAGGCAACAAGTTGTGGATGGAACTGCACAGCTCCATTCTTGACCTATTCAGAATATACTCCCTCGTCGTGCAAAAGCAATTCCCTAGCTTTTATCCTACTGCCCACAATCAACACATGGAAATTTTAGACTCAATTCTGAGCGAAGATTTTGCTGAAGCGAAATGGCTCTTACGAAAACACCTTCAAAATTTTATTTTTAAAATGTCGAATTTGTATGCAAAAACATAGGAGTACTCATCATGGCCAAGAAAAAAAGCGTTCTCGATTTTTATGAAATGAAGAAAAAAGGCGAAAAAATCACCTTTTTAACGGCCTATGATTTTCCCACCGCCCAGTTTGCCGAAGCCGCCGGGCTGGACATGCTGCTGGTGGGCGATTCACTGGGCATGTGCGTTTACGGTTACAACGGCACGGTGCCGGTGGTCATGGACCAGATGATTTTTCATGCTGAAGCGGTTCGCCGCGGGGCTCCGAACACCTTTGTGATCGGAGATATGCCCTTTATGAGCTACCAGTCTTCCCTGAAAAAAGCGGTTGAAAACGCCGGCCGGTTTTTAAAGGAAGCCGAATGCGACGCCATCAAGCTTGAAGGCGGGGTTCGTATTGCCCCCCAGATCAAGGCCATCGTGGAAGCCGGCATCGTGGTCATGGGCCACATCGGGCTCACCCCCCAGTCCTCCGGCCAGCTCGGCGGCCACAAGGCCCAGGGACGCACGGCACAAACCGCGCAACTGGTGGTGGAAGATGCCCTGGCGGTGCAGCAAGCCGGCGCCCAGATGATCCTGCTGGAAGCCATCCCGCCTGAGGTGGCCAAATACATCACCGACAACCTGGACATGCCGGTGCTGTCCATCGGCGCCGGGCCCCACTGCGACGGCCAGCTACTGATCGTCTCGGATGCCATCGGCCAGTTTCAGGCCTTCACCCCCAAGTTCGTCAAGAAGTATGCCAACGTGGCCGAGGTGGTGACCAGCGCCATGAAAGACTATGTCGCAGAGGTGCGGGCTGGCGAGTTTCCCCAGGCCGAGCACTGCTACAACATGATCTCAGGCGAAGAGGAAAAATTTATTGGGCTGATAAAAAAGTAGCCGTTTGATTATTACATTGGGCAGGCACCTGGTCCTGTCGGGAGGAAAAAAATGAGCGACTTAAGACAACTGTTAACAATATCCGAGGATCGGCTGAACGAAGTCAATGCCCTGCTGACCGATCCGGACAATGAAACCGTCGGCCGGATTCTGGAGATCGTGGATAAATACGGCGGCCCTGAGGAAATCAACCGCAAGGCTGCCGAAGCGCGCGGTTTCGACAACCTCATGTCCCGGCTCAATGAGATCAAATCCCCCTATGCCGCCGATGTCGAATGGCTGGCGGAACAGCGCGACAAGGGGAAATTTGTCTCCATGGCCGATTATTACGACCGCATGCTGGCAGACCATGACGCCGGTGCCAAGCTCAACCGGGAAAATGCAGTCACCCTGGAAATCAGCGCCTTGCAGTTTTTCCCCTGGCTGATCAGCGAGGCCCGGCAGGCCATTGAAAACAAAGAATTGATGCCCGGCCGCTACATCCGGGTACGCAACATGAAGGAGCAGATCGAAGACAACGGTGATATTTTGGCCACGGCCGCCGCCATGCAGGTGGTGGGCGCCAGCTACGTGGAGACCCTGGACACCAAGGGCACCGACGGATCCAACATTCACCTGGGAGGGCCGGAGACCATCACTGGCTATTTCGGCGGCATCGGCCAGCCCAATGGGCACCCTTACCAGTGGATCGAGGAATACCTGCACTATTACACCACCTACGGTGTGCGGCAGGTTTTAAACATCAACACCGGCACCGTTCTGGCCGCCTACTTGCTGCACAAACTGGGGGTGGACAACGAATTTAAAATCTCGGTGTACATGGGCAACGACAATCCCCTGGCCATTTTGTGGACCCTGATGACCGCACGCCTGTTTGCCCGCGAAGACGGCACCACGTCGCTGATCGGCTTTAACCTGTCCAACTCGGCCGACAACGGCACCATCCGCCAGGCAGCCAAATTGCGCCGGGCCCTGGGCCTGGAAAAGGTGGTGCGCTTTGAACACCACATCACCGAAACCCAGAAGTCCATCGTCATCCAGCCTTACAACCGCCGCGACGAACTGGTGGAGGTGGCGAAGGAAGTGCCCAACATTGCCGCCAAACATGAAGGCGGTGACCCGGAAGTTGACGCCGCCCGGCAGCACCCCAGCGATATTCTGGAATATTTTCTGCCAAAAGAAGAAATTTTGTCCCAGGGCCTGATGCAATCCCTGGAACGCAACTACCTGGACAAACACGATGCGCTAAACCGCACCGCCGAGGCCCTGGTAAAAGCCGGCGTCGGGGTGGTCTGCGCCCGCTACCTGCATAAGTAAGGGAAACAAATTATGGCAAAAGACCCGTTGAACCATCTATACAGTCGCCAGGCCCAGGGTGCCCAGCCGTCTGCCATCCGGGACATATGCGCCCTGGTGGCACGGCCGGAAGTCTGTTCACTGGCCGGTGGCTGGCCCGATGCGCAAAAATTTCCGACCGCCGCGATTCGCCGCATCTTTGACGAGCTGATGGCTGAACACGGCGACCTGCTGCTGCAGTATGGCTCCACCGAAGGCTTGCTTGACTTGAGAATCGTGCTGGCCCAACGGATGAACGCCGAAGGCATCACCGATGTGGATGCCGACAGCCTGGTCATCACCCATGGGTCAGCCCAGGGCATGTACCTGGCCGCCCAGGTTTTTATCAACCCGGACGATGTGCTGCTGGTGGGACTGCCCACCTATTTCGGCGGGCCGGGCGCCGGCCGGGCCCGGGGGGCACAACTTATCGGTATTGCGATAGATGAGCAGGGAATAGACACCGATCACCTGCAGCGCGAGACCAGGCGGCTGAAAACCGCCGGCCGCTGCGTCAAGGGGGTTTATGTAATTCCCAACTTCCAGAATCCCACCGGTGTGACTCTCAGCCTTGAAAGGCGCCGGCAGCTCATCGAACTGGCTGAAATCCATGACCTGGTCATCTTTGAAGATGACCCTTACGTGGATCTGCGCTTTGAAGGCGAGCGTCTGCCTTCCTTAAAATCCATGGACCGCAGCGGACGGGTTATTCACCTGCGATCTTTGTCCAAGATATTTGTTCCGGGAATGCGGCTGGGCTGGGCCGCCGGGGATGCCGGGGCCATTCGCCGTATGGTGGTGGCCAAGCAGTTTG
>JAOZSC010000020.1:10551-14596 GCA_029939875.1 Desulfobacterales bacterium | reverse complement strand
ATGGACTGCGGCTGGGGATATTTCGGTTTCAAATCCTGCGCCGCCACCGGAAAATACATGGCCCGTTTCATGGCCAGCGGGGATTGCCCCGCCATGCTCAAGCCGTTTAATCTGCGCCGGTTTGAACAGCACCGACTGATGGGTGAAACCGCGGCAGTTGTAAATTACAGCCCCGACAATTAAAAAAATTGTCGAATGTCTATTGACGATTGAATAATGGTGGAAGGCGCTTCGCTCCGCCCATCTTTAAATAAAATCGATAGAATTCCGTAATTAGACATTCGTCAATCGACAATCGTCATTTATAAAGGGGGAATAAAAACATGGCACTGACGATTACCTGCCCCATTTGCGGCCGGCGCAACGGTTATGAATTTCGTTATGGCGGAGAGGACAAGGGACCCCGGCCAGCTGAAGAACAACTGTCCCCGGCGGCCTGGTGTGACTATGTGCACATGAATAAATGCGTGGCCGGCATTCAAAAAGAATGGTGGTATCACCGGGATGGATGCGGCACCTGGTTTACCGTTTACCGGGACACGGTGCAAAATCTGGAAGTGGATCCACCGGAGGCGACATCATGAATCGACTGAGCACCCCTTCCACGTTGCGCGTCCATCCCGATCAGAAGATTCCGTTTCACTACGGGGGCAAACAATTTTACGGTGTGGCTGGTGATACCGTCGCATCGGCTCTTTATGCCGGCGGTGTGCGTATTTTTTCCAGAAGCCTGAAGTATCACCGTCCCCGGGGCCTTTACAGCCTGGACGGCGAATGCAGCAATACCTGCATGCAGGTCGATGGTGTCCCCAATGTGCGCGCGGAAAACACGCTGCTTAAAAAGGACATGAACGTTGCGGCACAAAATGTGAAAGGCACGCCGGAGACTGACTGGATGGGATTCATCGATCGCCTGGACCGGGCGATGCCGGCCGGCTTTTATTACCGCACCATGCACCGGCCCGCCCGGATATGGCCGGTGGCCCTGCGGCAGGTTCGCAAAATGGCCGGGTTGGGGACAATATCCCCGGATTTTCAGATGAACGGCACGTTTGATGAAATTTATCCTACCGCTGATGTATGCGTGATCGGCGGCGGCCCTGCCGGAATGACCGCGGCCCTGACCGCAGCCGACCAGGGGCTGCGCGTGGTAGTGCTGGAGGCGCGCCCGTGGACCGGCGGGTTTTTTGATTACCGCACGGCGCCATACGACCCTGAGGTGCAGCTTTACCAGCAAGCGGCAGAACTCAGCACCAAACTGGCGCAAGCCGCCAACGTGCGTGTATTTGTCCACACCCCGGCTGTCGGGGTATACGCCAACAACCTGGTGACGGCCTTTCAGACCGGCACCGAATCCGACCCCTTTGATGAACGCTATATCGAAATCCGGGCGCGCAGCGTGGTGGTTGCCACCGGTTGTATCGAACGGCCGTTGCTGTTTGAAAACAACGAGCGTCCGGGTGTCATGCAGATCGGTTGCGCGCACCGGCTGGCGCACACCTACGGCATTCTTGCCGGCAGCCGGGCGGTTTTCAGTATCGGCCATGACCTGGGGCTGGAGGCGGCCGTGGATCTGTCCGATGCGGGTGTGACGGTCGCCTGCGTGGCCGATATCCGGGAAGACGGTCAGGACCCCGGGCTGATCGAGAAACTGGCCCAGCGCGACATTGCATTCATGCGTGGATGGGTGGCCTCCGAGGCCCACGGCAAAAAAAACGTGACCGGGGTTACCCTGAGCGCGGGCCAGGGCACGATCCACCGGGAATTTTCATGTGACTTGCTGGT
Source organism: Desulfobacterales bacterium (assembly GCA_029939875.1). Lineage (GTDB taxonomy): Bacteria > Desulfobacterota > Desulfobacteria > Desulfobacterales > JAFDCJ01 > JAFDCJ01. The sequence goes on along the minus strand of JAOZSC010000020.1, from coordinate 12,811 downwards.
GGCTTCCGCCGGGTTGACTCCGGTTACCGGACCTCTTTCACTGGCTGGCGCCCGCCTGGAATATGATTATCATACGGGTTTTTTTATGCCCCGGGACCTGCCGGACAGAATGCACGCCGCCGGACGGATGCTGGGCTTAAGCCATCCCGGGGCAATCGAGACTTCCGGGATGCTGGCAGGATTGCAGGCTGCGGCCGACTGTGGCGCGTCGGTCAGCGAAGTTGTTCACAAAACTCGGCAATGGCTGGATGGCCTGGACGGTCCGGAAAAGGGCTGCAAGATGGTGACAGCCCCGGTCAGGGGTCGCAAAAGCTTTATCTGTTTTGATGAGGACACCACCATCAAAAATATCAGGCAGGCCCTGGAAATGGGCTTTGATGCCGCCGAACTGATCAAACGCTTTACGGCCGCCGGCACGGGGCCGGGGCAGGGGGGGGTTCCCGGCCATAACCTGGCGCTGTTTGTAGCACAATACCATGCTGAAGCAGGTCTTGAAACGCAACCGACGACGATCCGGCCGCCGCTGGTTCCCACGCTGATTGCGACCTATGCGGGCAGCCGTCCCAATATGTGCAAGTGCACACCCGTTCACCCCTCCCAGAAAAAGGCAGGCGGCATCATGCGCCGGATTGGTGTCTGGAAACGGGCGCGTTACTTTTCCCGGGATTTCAGCTGCCGGGATGAAATCACAAATGTGCGCCGCAACGTGGGCATGTTCGACGGCTCCACCCTGGGAAAGTTCAAGATCTGGGGACCGGATGCGCTCAAGGCGTTGCAACGGGTGTATGTCAGCGACATGACAACGGTGGCGACAGACCGGATGAAATACAGTGCCATGTGCAATGACGACGGCTGCATCATCGATGACGGTGTGATCGTCAAGCGGGGTGAAGGCGAATATTATTTTACCACCTCCACCGGCCGGGCCGGTGCCACGGTGGAATGGTTCCGGTACCACACGCGCTATGACGGCTGGAATTTTCACCTGGTCAACCTGACCGATGCCATGGGGGTCATCAATCTGGCCGGTCCCAATGCCCGTGCGGTGCTGGAAAAAATTACCGATGCCGATGTTTCCAATAATGCGTTTGCCTATACCGGTTACCGGGAAATTACCATCAATGGTGAAATTGCCGTACGGGCCATGCGCCTCGGGTTTGTGGGGGAGCTGTCCTACGAGCTGCACGTTGCGTCATCCACCATGCAGGCTCTGTGGGAGTTGGTTGCAGACGCCGGCCGGGAGTTTGACATCACCAATTTCGGACTGGAAGCGCAAAATGTGCTGCGCATGGAAAAAGGGCATGTCATCATTGGCTCGGAATCCGAGCAGCGCACCACGCTTCACGATGTGGGTCTGGGATTTTTATGGCATCGTCATAAGCCGGAAGCAAAAACCGTCGGGGCTGTTGCGTTGCGGCAAACCGAGCACCAGCAGCAACGTCTGAAACTGGTGGGATTTAAAATGGACGATTCCGTCCGCCCCCCGCGAGATGGTTCCATCATCGTGGACGATGCTGTCAGGGGCCGAGTGTGTGTTGCCCGCCACAGCCTGGCGCTGGATGCGGCCGTGGGCCTGGCCCTGGTAGAAGATTCGCTGGCCAAAGAAGGGACGGTCCTGAAAATTTATGAAGACGAATGCGAGGGGCGCCTTTTGCACGCCTCGGTGGTGCCCACTCCGTTTTATGACCCCCTGGGGAAACGGTTGAGAATGTGAGGTAAAAATGGCAGAATCTGTTTTAAGGCGGTCTGCGGTGTCATTTGCCGCGACTCCCGCACGCACACAGCGCCGGGATCACTGGACGGTGGTGCTTGAATATGAAGACGAAGGCCAGGGCCTGCGGATGGTTGACTTGAGCCACCGGCCCCGGTGGGATTTGCAGCATGCCGATATCGACGGCTTGCAGCCCTGGGGGTTGAGGCTACCGGATGTCCCGGGCCGCTGTATTCTTGAAAAGGGATTGTTGATTAATCGCATGAACCGCACCCAGGCATCCGTCTGGCATCTGGCCGGGGAAACACCTCAACCGCCGCAGGAACCGGCCGGCACCGACGTAACCGATGCCACCGCGGCTTTCGCCTTGATCGGCCGGGAGGTGTTTTTATTGCTGGAAAAGCTGGCTTCTCTGGATTTTTTAAATCCTTCTAAAGCGGTTCCATTTCTGTTACAAGGTCCGATATCCCGGGTGGCCTGCCAGTGCGTGGTTCTGAAAAGATCGCAGGATGATGCCGGGATTGTGTTTACCTGCCCCCGGGGGTATGG
>JAOZSC010000020.1:0-10451 GCA_029939875.1 Desulfobacterales bacterium | reverse complement strand
GGCGCCGGTGTCATCGGCTGTCCCATCGCCTATGAACTGAGCAAAATGGGCTATAAGACCCTGAATATCGATAAGTTGTCTGACGCCGGTTCGGGCTCCACCGCGGCTTCCTGTGCCATCGTGCGGGCCCATTATTCCACCGAGGACGGGGTGGCCATGGCCTATGAGGGTTTCAAGTACTGGCTGGACTGGGAAAACTACCTGGGCAACATTACCGACGAGAAAGGCCTGGCCCGCTACATGAACACCGGCTCCATCCTGATCAAATCCCAGGGGCATGACTGGCGCAAGGTCAAAAAACATTACGACGCCGTCGGCGTGGCCTATGAAGAGTGGGACAACGATAAGGTCCGGCAGATGGCACCGGTGTACGATATGCATGAATTCTGGCCGGTCCGACGACCCGAAGACCCCGATTTTTTCACGGAGCCCACCAAAATGCTCGAGGGGGCCCTGTTCTGTCCGGAGGGCGGTTATGTCAATGATCCGGAGCTTTCGGCCCATAACATCATGCGCGCGGCCGAAGCCCGGGGGGGCCAATTTGTTTTCAATGCCGAAGTCATCGAGGTTCGCAGCCGGCAAGGCCGGGTGCAGGGGGTCACCCTCAAAGACGGCACCCGCATCGATGCCCCGGTGGTCCTCAACGCTGCCGGTCCCCACTCGTACAAAATCAACCAGATGGCCCCGGGGGTCTATGAAGGATGCAACATCAAGACCAAGGCCCTGCGCCACGAGGTCATGCATTGCCCGGCCCCGGAAGGCTACGATTATTTAAATACCGGATATCATACCTCAGACGGTGATGTCGCCTGTTATTACCGGCCCGAAGTCGGCAATATGTTTCTTATCGGCAGCGAAGACCCGCAATGCGATCCTCAGGTATGGGTTGACCCGGACGAGTTTTATGACGGCAAGGGGGGCGTCGGCCGGGACAACCAGCTGACCGAGGCCCAGTGGAAAGCCCAGACCTACCGGTGCGCCAAACGGGTGCCCAGCATGCAGATACCGAATCAGCCCCGGGGAACATGTGATCTATACGACTGCTCGGATGACTGGATTCCGATTTACGACAAATCTGAATTGACAGGTTTTTACATGGCTATCGGCAGCAGCGGCAACCAGTATAAAAATGCCCCGGTGGTCGGCGTCATGATGGCTGAATTAATAGACGCCTGCGAAAAAGGCCTGGATCACGACAGCACCCCCTTTCAGTTTACGCTGCCTCACATCGGCCGTAAGATCGACGTGGGCTTTTTTTCACGCAAGCGCGAGATTAACTATGACTCCAGTTTTTCGGTTAACGGGTAATTGGAGCCAGCGCTGCCATGAACATTTATGTCTGCATTAAACATGTGCCGGATTCGGCGGCCAGAATCAAGATTGTCGAACCAAACCGCATTGATGAAAGCGTTACCTTTATCATCAATCCCTATGATGAAAATGCCGTTGAAGAAGCGGTGCAGTTGAAAAAGCAGATTGACGGCTCCGAGGTGATTGCCGTTGCCCTGGGCCCGTGCGCCGCGGAAAATACCCTGCGCTCCGCCCTGGCCATGGGGGCTGACCGGGCCATACTGATTTCAACCGACAGCCGGCCCGACAGCCTGGTAACTGCCCAAGCGCTGAAGGCTGCCATCGAAGGCGACGGTGGTGCCAGCATTATTTTTACCGGCAAAGAGTCCATTGACAGTGAGGGTTTTCAGACCATGTACCGGCTGGCGGTCGCGCTGAGCATACCAGTGGCCTCCAGTGTGGTGGCCTTTTCACTGGAGCAAGGGTTCGCCCGGGTGGAATGCGAAATGGAAGCCGGCGCCACGGCCGTGATGAAGATGGCCCTTCCCTGTGTGATTGGAGCCGGAAAAGCATTGAACCAGCCCGGCTATCCCACCCTGCCGGCCATCATGAACGCCCGGAAAAAAAAGATTGAGCACCTGGATCTGGCCGATTTGGACATTAAAAAATTCTCCGGTAGCATGGAGGTTGTTGAATTGAAACCGGCCGTGGAAGTTCGGCAGGCCAAAGAAATTAAAGGGCCGCCGGACACGGTGGCAGAGGAGATTATCAGGATTTTGCGCGAAGAGGCAAGGGTGCTGTAATGGAAAAAATCGGCCTCCTGATCGAAATCAAAGATGGTGAGGTCAAGCCGGCCAATCTCGGGGTTCTAACGGCCGCCCGGGGCGCGGACCACGATCTTCACGTTTTTTTGCTTGATGGTGACGTCAAGCGGCACCGGGCGGTGCTGGAAAATTTTGGTGCGCATAAAATTGTTGATATCCGCTGCGAAGAAGGTGCCCTCACTGACAATCCGGCCTGTCGGGCAGCTGCGGTTGTCGAGGCCATGGAACACTTCGATATTCACACCCTGGCAGGGCTGGCCAGCGCCAGAGGCAAAGACCTGCTGGCAAGGATTGCCGCCGGCCTGGGTGCCCCGCTGGTACTGGACTGTATCCGTTTTGACCTGGCGGCCCATACCGCCGAAAAATCCCAGTATTCCGGAAAAACGATTGCCCGCATCCAGCTGCGGGGGTCGCATGCCATCTATGGCTTGCGACCAAAGGCTGTCGAAGCCCAGCCGGCCCCCGGCAGGGCCGAGGTGGTTTCTCTGACGGCCACCTGCCCGGCATCGGGTCTGGAATTTATCCAGATCCGGCAGCAGACCGGCGATGCCATTGACTTAACCGAGGCCGATGTCATTATTTCCGGCGGCCGGGGCATGAAAGATGCGCAAAATTTCAAAATTCTTTTCGAATGTGCCGCTACCATGGGAGCGGCGGTGGGTGCTTCGAGAGTGGCGGTGGAGGCCGGCTGGGTGCCGTATTCGATGCAGGTGGGTCAAACCGGGGCTACGGTCAGCCCGAAAGTGTACCTGGCCTGCGGTATTTCGGGTTCCGTGCAGCATTTTGCCGGTATGAAAACCGCCCGAACTATCATTGCCGTCAACCAGGACCCGGATGCGGCCATCACCAGAACCTGCGACTATTTCGCGGTCGCAGACCTCTTTGACATCATCCCGCGGCTGACGCGCAGGCTAAGACAGGTGCAAAAGCTGGAACGCTAAAACAGCATGAGGGTTTTTTTAAAAGGACGAACATCGAACACTGAAAGGACATTCATCTTTCGAGATTTTCCCGGTTAGATCTCCAGCACCATTCCGACTTCGTCGCAATGAAAATACTTCGGGCAGCGGCTGCATTCTCCCCAGACCTTGGGCGGAAGTTCATCGCGGCTCTGGCGTTTGAATCCCAGGTTTTTAAAAAACGCTTCGGTCATGGTAAAGGTAAACAGGCGCTTGACTCCCAAGTGCCGGGCCTCGTCTTTCATGTGTTCGACCAGTTTGCTTCCAAGCCCCAAGTGATGGTAGTCCGGGTGTATGGCCAGTGCCCGGATTTCGGCGATGTCTTCCCACAGCACATGCAGGCTGCCGCAGGCCACGAGCATGTGCAGCACTTCCCGGGTTTTTATCAGGCTGTATACCGGCACGTTTCGGTCGCTGGCGATGACGAAGTCCCTGATATTTTCGTAAAGGTACTGGGGACCCCGGGGCAGCATCAGATTCGAAGCCGCAAAACCGTTGACCAGTTCCAGAATCTCTTCCACATCCCGGATTTGCGCTTTCTGGATGACGATCTGGCGTTGTTCCCCGGCGTCGATGCGAACCCGGACAAAATCTGCGGCTGTTTTTTTCTTGTTTCCCTTCGGATCCGGTGGTGGTTCGACGTATGACATGGCTCAATATACCTCGTATCTCCTAACCTGGATAAACCGGAAAGTGCCTAAAAGAGAAGTGCCTAAAAGTGTGGCGTCGCTGCGCTCCGTCTTTTTTATAATCGTTCCTTTTGGCAAAACATTCTTCTTTGTAGCGGATCAAGCATTTGTGTGGGTCACCACCGTATTGCGCTTTGGTTGATTTTTCAAGTGAAAAGTTCGGTTTATTATGATTGCGAAATTGACACGCCGGCAATTTGGTGGTAGCGATTATCATCGTATCGCTGGGGGAGCCGTATCAATTGGCTGAGAGGAGGCAAGGCGCCTCGACTCCTGGTACCTGATCCGGATAATGCCGGCGGAGGGAAGTGGATATCAGCAGGCGCTTATTCCCCGCCTTTCCTCTGCCCCAACCGCCTTCCGGAGGAAGCGCTGTATGCTGACCGTTTCAAATCTGAACAAACATTTCGGCGATCTTTCCATCTTCGAAAACTTTAATTTGCACCTGGCGCCCAATGGCTTTACCGCTTTAGTCGGCCCGTCGGGTTGCGGTAAAAGCACGCTGTTCAACGTACTTGCCGGTGTGGTGGCAAAAGACGGCGGCAGTGTTACGCTGCAGGGTCGGGACGTGTCGCACCTGGGGACGGCTTCAGCGTACATGCACCAGAAAGATTTGCTGTTGCCATGGTTTACCCTGCTGGACAATGCCCTGCTGCCGTCCAGGATTGCCGGTGAAAATCCGGATAAATCCACCACAAAGGCCCGGGCTCTTTTCGAACGACTGGGGCTTAAAGGGTTTGAGAGCTATCGGCCTGGAGAAATTTCCGGCGGGATGCGACAGCGCTGCGCACTGGTGCGCACCCTGATGTTTGAGCGCGAACTGGTACTGCTGGACGAGCCGCTTTCGGCCCTGGATGCCATCACGCGTAGAAGCCTGCAGTCACTGTTGTTATTGCTCCAGGTTGAGTTTAAAAGAACCATTCTCATGATTACCCACGATATCGAAGAGGCCCTGATGCTCGCTGACGAGATCCTGGTATTAAGCGGCCGGCCCATGCGGGTTCTGGATCAAATTTACCCGGGGGGAACAAAACTGCGTCGCCTTGATGATCCGCGTCTGATTGAAATCAAGCTGTACGTGTTAAACCTCCTGCAGGGGGAACTCAACAAATGAAGCGCTCCGGGGTCATCGCCCTGCTGGTGGTTTTTTTTGCCCTGGCCGCCTGGGAAACAACTTGCCGGGTATGGTCAATTCCAGATTTTATCCTGCCCGTTCCATCACGGATTTTGGCGGTGGCTGTTATGCAGGCGGGTTTATTGCTGCCCCATGCAGCGGTTACCGGCGTGGAGGTGCTGGCTGGAATTTTCATATCCCTGATGGTGGCCGTGCCGCTGTCAATCGCCATGTTCGCCCACCCGGCGGCGGAAAATGCAATTGCGCCGTTTCTGGTGGCCTCCCAGGCGGTGCCGGTTTTTGCCGTTGCACCGCTGCTGGTGATCTGGCTGGGCTACGGGATCGCCAGCAAGGTCCTGATGGCGGCAGTGATCATATTTTTTCCCATTACGGTAAATTTGCTGGAAGGTTTCAAAAGCTGTGATCAGGAGTTCAGGGTGCTGTTCCGGCTTATGGGCGCAGATTTCTGGCAGACACTGCGCCTGCTTTACTGGCCCTGGGCGCTGCCCCATTTTTTTGCCGGACTCAAGGTAGGGGTTTCGGTGGCCACTATCGGGGCGGTGATTGGCGAATGGGTGGGTGCTCAGCAGGGCCTTGGATACCTGATGATCCAAGCCAATGCCAGGTTGAGGGTCGACCTGGTGTTTGCCGCCATTTTATGGCTGTCGGCCATGGGGCTGTCATTGTGGGTGTTTGTCGGATATTTGGAGCGAAAGGTGATCAGCTGGAGGTAAAACAACGGATTCAGGGGTAATGGATTATGGACAATGGGTAATGGGTTATGAGTAATGGAAACGCTACGCTTTGTCTATTTTATAACAAACGAACCGCAGAATCCTCTGCTCCGTGGCCGGCGGGCCGGGCTGACACCTGAAACCTACTAAAACCCGAACCGCTGAACTCTAAACCTTTGAACGCCTGATAATAGGGAGATGAGATGAATATAAAGAATAAAATAATTACAATATTGATGCTATTTGCCGCCCTCTGGGTTCCGTCCGTCAATGCCTCCAGCAAGCTTACCCTGATTCTGGACTGGTTTCCCAATGTGGATCACCTTCCTATCTATGTGGCCCGCCAGCAGGGATTTTTTGCTGACGAGGGTCTTGATATTAAAATTATCAGTCCTTCCGAAACCACCGATGCCATCAAGCTGGTGGCCTCCGGGAAGATGGACATTGCTGTTTCCTATGAACCCCAGACGATTATCGCAGCTGCCCGGGGGCTTCCGGTGGTGGTCATCGGGCGGCTGATCGAACATCCCCTGACGACGCTGATGTTTTTAAAAGGCCAGGGTGTTGAGGTCCCCGCCGATCTGGAGGGAAAAAAAATCGGCTATACGGTGCCCGGCCTGATGGACGTATTGCTGCAGGCCTTTGTCACCATAAACGGCATCGGACGGTACGAGGCCGTCAATGTCGGCTTTGCCATTGTGCAGTCCCTGACGGCCGGCAAGGTGGACGCCGTTATGGGACCTTTCAAGACTTATGAAACTGTTGAACTGACCCACCGGGGCTACAAAGTCGGGTATTTCGAACTTGAAAAGTGGGGTATCCCCGACTACGACGAGCTGGTTTTTTTGACCAGCCGTAAGAGCCTGGAAAACAACCGGGCGGCCATGGCGGCGTTTCGGCGGGCGGTCAGCCGCGCAATTGAAAAGGTACGGCAAAACCCGACCCAGGCCTTGCAAAACTATTTCAAACAGGTGCCGGAGGCCGACGCCAGGACAGAAACCGACGCCTTCCGGCTGACGCTGCCGTATTATGCCGGCAATCAGAAACTGGATCACAGGCGGTGGCAGCGGTTTGCTGATTTTGCACTTCAATACGGGCTGATTGGCAAGAAAGTGGATGTGAAATCCGTGCTCTGGACGCCGGGAAAATAGAATCCGGAGAGGATATTAACGGTCCGGCTTGATGATGACAATCCACTTGTCGTCGCAGGGGATGGTCCGGCTGGGGTTTTCAAGCTCTGCGGGCGTGATTTTTGCCTCGGCGATGTCGCGGGTGGTGACGATGGCCCGGATCTGGGGGTTGGACACGATTGCCCGCCAGTCGTCCGAGCAGGCCATGGGGCGATTGAAATAAAACTCCATGGCGGTTTGAGCGCGGCTGTAACATTTGTAAAAGACAACCCGGTCAGGCGCGAACTGTTGCATCTTTATTGCGCGGTTCATGCGGTAGTATACGGAAACTTTTTCCCGTACCACGGTATCTCCCGCGTCAATTAGCAGCAGCATCAGAATAAAACTCACAAAAAAACCGGCCGTTTTGTACGGCAAAAACTTGCGGGCCGCCACCAGGGCGGCAGCCATCGCTGCGCTATACAGCAGGGCGGGGATGAGTGAAACTCCGTAGAAATAGGCAACCACCAGGGGACTGACTGTGCCCAGGGAAACAATTGTCAGCAAAAAGCGATCGGCTCCATGCAGGATAATGCCCAGTGCTTTTGTTTTTTGCAGAAAAAACGGTAGCGCCCAGGCCCCCAGCAGGGCGCAGGGCAGATAAACCGGCAGCAGGTAGCGGGTGCTTTTGGCCACTGTCAGGTGCAGGATCAAGACAATGGACAGCACCCACAGCAACGCGAATTGAAGTCCGTCTTTTTCCGGAATTTGCCGGCGGTAGCGCAAAAAACCCCAGATGCCCATGACCACGAATGGGGTGGCTGGAAGCAGCTTCAACGGCATTTGAACCAGGTAAAAATAAAAGGCTTCCTGGCGATCCATGATCCGGGTTTGTTTTAGGATTTGCCAGAAATCCGAAAACTGGGGATGATGGACCAGGGCGATTATCCAGGGAAGTGTCACCAGGAGCAGAACCGGGCTGGTCAGGGCCAAGCGTGCCGGTGATATCGTGCGGCCCTCCGGTCGGCGGGTTATGAAAATGCCGTAGCTGACGACTACGGCCAGGTTGGAAAAGGCAATAAAGGCCTTGTCCATAAAGGCCAGGCCGGTTGCCAGCCAGAAGGCCAGGTACCACAGGGTTTTTTTTCTCGGTGCCGCTGTCTGGCAGCCGCAGTAGAAACAAATCAGGGATACGGAAAACAGGACCCCGAACAGCATGTCGATACGGGTGCGACGGGCCCACCACAGGTAATCGTAGGCGGAGAGCAGGACGATGGCCGCCAGAAAAGCCGTTTGCGTGCTGCCGAAGATCCTGCGGGCAAAAAAGAATGTGACCAACACCCCGCAAAAAGCAGCCGTCGCCGAGGGCAGGCGGGCGGCAAAGGGGGTGACGCCGAAAGCCTGGTAGGCCGTCGCTGTCAGCCAGAATTGCAGCGGCGGTTTATCCACGTAAATTTTTCCCTGTTCATGCAGCATCACCCAGTCGTCGAGTTGCAGGATCTCACGGGCGACTTCTGCATATCTCAGGTAGTCCTTGAACTCGATGGGACGTCCACCAAGGTTGAACAGCAGCGCGAATAGGGCAACCAGGACGAGGTAGACAAGGGCCTTTTGGGCCGTGGAAGAGGAGCGCTCGACAGCATTAACAGGTTTGTCAGCCATATGAGGTCATTGTTGTGGGTCTACGGGGGGCAATCCCGTGATGTGAAAGCACGCCCTGCTTTTATAGGGGAAAAGGCCATGGCGTGTCAATTTCTATTTTTTGCGCGGGCAAGCGCCAGATGACGATTGTTCTATCGGCAGAGGTTTTTAGCGGTGGCATCTTGAGCGGGACCAAAATACATATTGAGTGGGGCGGCCGCAACTTTCTGATAAGTTACGAAAGCGTCATATATGCTGTTGACTTTTTGCTAAAATCCAAATAATTTCGGCCATTCGATGGTAATGAAACAAGGAGAATATCCATGAATGTCCCTTTTGTTGATTTGCGCCGTCACCTGGATCCGTTGATGCCTGAAATTCAGGCCGCGTTTGACAGTGTCATTGAACGCTGTGCCTTTATTAACGGTCCGGAAGTCAAGGCGTTTGAAAAAAAAATGGCCGATTGGCTGGGTCTTGCCGGTGTCTGCAGTCTTTCTAACGGTACTCACGCGCTGGCCCTCACCCTCCAGGCACTGGGAATCGGGCCCGGCGACGAGGTGATTACGGTTGCCAACACGGCGTTTCCAACCAGTGAGGCCATTCACCTGGCCGGTGCCGAAGTGGTGTTCGCCGATATTGCCCCCGGCCTGTTCTGCCTGGATCCGGCAGCCGTTGAACAAGCCATTACCCCCAGGACCCGGGCTATCATTGCCGTGCATCTGTACGGGATTCCCGCCGACATGGATGCCCTGATGGCTCTGGCCAAAAAGCATAGTCTGTTTGTGGTCGAAGATGTTGCCCAGGCCCAGGGGGCCCGTTACCGGGACCGGCCCGTGGGTACTTTCGGCCACGCCGCTTGCTATAGTTTTTTCCCATCTAAAAACCTGGGCGCTTTTGGTGACGGCGGGGCAATGGCTTCCGATGATATCGAGCTGGTTAAAAAGGTGCGCATGCTTGCCAGCCACGGACGGGAGGAAAAATACACCCACCTGATAAAAGGCACCAACAGCCGGCTGGACACCTTGAAGGCCGCCCAGCTATCCATCTGCCTGGATCATCTGGACCAATGGAACCAGCAAAGACGCCAGGCGGCCGCCCTTTACGATGAGCTGCTGCAGCCCTATGGAGAAATCATCCGGCCCCAGGTGCCACCAGCTTGCGAAGCCGTCTGGCATGTTTATGTCATCCGCTATGCCGGCCGCGACAGGCTGGCCGTTTTTTTAAACCAGCGGGGCATTAAAACCGGGCTGCACTACCCGCTGCCGCTTCATTTGCAGCCGGTATACGGCTATCTGGGGCTGGCGCCGGGATCGCTTCTCGAGACTGAGGCGGCCTGCCGGGAAGTTCTTTCCCTGCCAATGTTTCCGAAAATAAAGGCCGAAGAGGTTCAAGCCGTGGCCGAAGCCGTCGGGCAGTTTTTTGAATCCGAAAAAAAGGATGGTTCCTGATATGGCGTCATCAGATCCGACCTTGTCGGTCGTTATCCCGGTATACAACGAGCAGGATAATTTAGTGCCCCTGCTCGAAGAACTTGTTGCGGTTGTCCAGCAGCTGGATCAGCGTTTCGAGATCATTTGCGTGGACGATGCCAGTACCGACAACAGTCTTTCCGTGCTCCAGGACTTAAAGCAGAGATATTCACAGCTGCGGGTGATTCAGCACACGGTAAACTGCGGCGAGAGCGCCGGTGAGGCCACCGGATTTGCCCATGCCCGCGGCCGGTGGATTGTGACCATGGATGCGGATCAGCAAAATGATCCGGCTGACATTCCGGCGTTGCTGGAGGCCTCACGAAATGCGGACGCTGTCTGTGGGGTCCGCCGCCGGCGGGAAGATGACTGGGTAAAACGAATCTCCTCCCGGGTTGCCAATGGATTTCGCAACCGGGTGACCAAAGATGTCATTGCGGATGCCGGCTGTACGTTTCGCCTGCTCAAAAAAGACGCCCTGCGGGAGATCCCGGTATTCAACGGCATGCACCGTTTTCTTCCCACTTTACTGCGGCTGCAGGGATTTAAGGTGGTCGAGGTTCCCGTCAATCACCGGCCCCGAACCCGGGGGGAGTCCAAGTACGGTGTCGGAAATCGCCTG
>JAOZSC010000330.1 GCA_029939875.1 Desulfobacterales bacterium | reverse complement strand
GAAATGTGATTCAATGTCATTAACTGAATGAAAACAACCCCAGTTTTTTTACCATGAAACGCATAAATCAGCCACAGAGCCACAGAGCCACAGAGGCCACAGAGAAAATTCCATATTTAAAAACATTTAAAACAAAATGTGCGGTTCTCTGTGTCCTCTGAGTCTCCGTGGTAAACATGAATTCATCAACGCCCGCACGGTAACTTCATGGCAGGAATCGCAAGAGTGGCAGCGGAAGGCATCCACATCATATTACGCAGCGCGACAATTGATATACTGCACCGGAATTACAAGGGATCAGGGGTAACAGGCCCCGGTAGAAAGACCGGGACAAATTCGGCGCATCGTACCAAGGTTACTAAAAATGGCTAAACCGACAACCAAAATTCCCATCTCCTCAATCATCCTGGATGAAGAGATTTATCCACGAAAAGGGATTGACCAGAAGCGAGTCGGCATATTTGCGGAAAATATCAGGGATGGCTTCAAGTTTGATCCTGTCGAGGTCGAACCTCATCCGGACAGACCCGGTAAATATCGCCTGTTGGATGGGGTGCATAGATGGAGCGCATTTAAAGCAGTGGGTGTGACAGAGACTGCCGCTGTCATAATAAAGGATCTGGATGGAATAGATCCTCTGCTTTACGCTGCCCAAAAGGCCATCGGCCCGAGACAGTTGACAGAAGATGAGGCAAGAGAAACAGCACGACGGGCATACAGTAAGAACACCGGTCTCCGCTCCGCAGATATCGGAAAAGCTATAGGCCGCTCAAGGCAGACAGTGGACTCATACATAGCCGATCTTCGCGCTGCAAGCCGGCTTGGCCAAGACATCAAGATATTCCGAATGGGCCGCTTCGGCATCCCGCAGGACAGGATTGCAAAGAGATTGGGCCTTCCACAAAAGACAATATCGAACCATTCAGCCAAAATGCCAGTATTGGCAAATCAGCTAAATATCGATTTAGCGAGAGGCTTCACAGTTTCACAAGTTGCTAAGAAGCATAACTGGACAGAACCGATGGTATGGTCCCTGGCCCTTGAGGGAAAGGAAGATCTCCAACGATTCAAAGATCTTGGATGGGGACTGCGCACATGGGATCTGTGGAACTGGAATGACTGCGACAGGCGTTTCGGTGATGACTGGCCCGGTCGCATCCCGTCTCAAATGATTGCACATATTCTGTATTATTTTTCAGACCAGAATGATCTGGTGTTTGATCCCATGGCAGGAGGTGGGGTAGTGGCCGATACCTGCCTGGCGTTAAACCGGAAATGCTGGAGCTTTGACATGGATGACCGGCCGGATACGCGACCGGAAATCGAACCCTGTTTCTGGGATGTCACCGATTTGAAATGGCCTATAAAAGGTAAAACCAAACCGGATTTGATTATTTTTGACCCGCCTTATTTTAAAAAGCAGTCAAACAACTACGACCCCGATACCATATCCGGGCTGTCAAAAGAGAACTATCTGGAATTTCTGGAAAGATTCTTTTCCCTGGCGCACTTAAACGCCAAGAAGAGCACAAAGATGGCATTTATCAATGCCGACTGGCGCGATTTCCAGAGCACCCCTGCCAAAAATGAGACCCGGGTGAATTCGATTTTGATCAATGATTACCTTCGGATTCTGAATCAAAGCGGCTGGCAGGAAACCCATATTTTTCAAGCGCCGCTCTCGTCAGAGCGTTTTAAGACAAATGTAGTATCAGCCATGCAAAAGAAAAAGATAATCGGTGTAACCAGCAGGTATGTCATCATGTCTAAGAAAAAAGCAGGTCTTTGAACCAATCAAAGTTGAGATCCACAATTCACGGATCGAGTATAAAGGTGCTCCAGCCACCCATACCATTTTTCTGGACAGCACCGAGCGCAAACAGGCCGAAGAAGCACTGAAAGAGAGTGAGGAAAAGCTCGCAAGATCAAAGAAAATGGAATCTCTGGGGCTTCTGGCAGGCGGTGTGGCCCATGACCTGAATAACGTCCTGTCGGGGATTGTCAGCTATCCGGATTTGATTTTATTGGATCTTCCTGAAGACAGCAGGCTCCGGAAGTCCATTGAGACAATGCAGGCGTCAGGGGACAGGGCCGCCGCAATTGTTCAGGACCTGCTGACCGTGGCAAGGGGAGTGGCTAGCACAAAAGACCCATTGAATTTAAATGATCTGGTGTTGCTGGATATGATCATGGACCCGTGCATAAACGGCCGTGAGACATACGAGCGGATAGTAAAGATTCACCCGGATCAAAAGGCCGTCATCGTCAGTGGGTTTGCCGACACGGATGAGGTGAAACAAGCCCGGAGAGCAGGTGCGGGCCGATACATAAAAAAGCCGGTAACACTGGAAAAGATAGGGCTGGCGGTAAAGGAAGAGTTGGGGAAATAGCCACGGAGGCACAGAGACACAGAGATTTCTCAACTTACTAAAAACAAAAATTTGTGTAGTTTTTTGTGTCCTCTGAGTCTCTGTGGCCAATAAAACAGACAAGGCAGCTGCCGGGCACCAGGGCAAATGTTTCAAATTCAACAGAGATTAAATGTGTGAGGATACTCAAAGACGGGAGGAAGTTGTATTCATGATGATTAAAGGTATAAATCGTAGAATTGTAATCTTGCTGCTGCCGGTCATAGCCATTGGAGTAATGACCATGTGGTGGATAGTGCGCAAGACCGATAGCAACATGAGATCGGAGCTGCTCGAACAGGCCCGGATTGCAGCCATGGCCGTAAATATTGATCGTGTGTCTTCTCTGTCAGGTTCGAAAGAGGATTTGGACTCGTTCCACTACCGGCGTCTCAAGGCACAACTGGATTGGATGCGCCGCGCAGCAGGCGAATGCCGGTTTCTCTATTTGATGGGACAGCGCGCCGATGGTGATGTCTTTTTCTACGTCGATTCCCTGCCTGCGAACTCAGAAGATTATGCACCGCCCGGGACGGTCTACGAGGATGTTCCGGATTCTTACCTCCAGACCTTCGACTCCATGAAGGAAAATGTTGTCGGACCGGTAACCGACCGGTGGGGTACATTAATTACGGCCTTAATTCCCGTCATTTCTCCACATACGGGAAATCTTGTGGCGGTTCTCGGTATGGATATTGACGCAAGTGCCTGGAACGAAAAGATCATCAAACAAACTATTTTTCCTTTTGCCATTATGCTTTTATTTATGGGCCTTGTTACAGCACTGATCGCCCGGGAGAAGGCAGTCCTGTCACTGCAGAGAAATGAGGAAAAATTGCGAACCATTATCGAACACAGTAATGAACTGTTTTACATTCGCGATACTGAAAACACCTTAACGTACGTGAGCCCGACTTCTGAAGATATTTTTGGGTATACTCCGGAAGAAATGATGATTAAATGGCCGGAATTGGCAACAGACAATCCCATTAATTCAAAGGGAATTCAAATTACGGAAAAAACAATAAAGACCGGTGAACAACAAAACCCCTACCTCCTGGAATTGAAGAAAAAAGATGGTACTCCCCTATTATTTGAAATTGATGAATCTCCTGTCAGGAACGCGGGCGGTGAAGTCGTAGCAATTTCCGGTGCAGCCAGGGATGTAACCAAAAGAGTTTTATCGGAAAAGAAAGTTGCGCAGCTTCAGGGGCAATTGGCACAAGCCCAGAAAATGGAAGCCATCGGCACGCTTGCCGGTGGAATCGCTCATGATTTCAATAATATTCTTTTCGGCATATTCGGATATTTAGAGATGGCGCTGGGTGATATCCCTGAAGGTAGTCCAGGGCACAGCCATCTTGAAAAGGTTTTTACCGCGGCCCAGAGGGCAGAGGGCCTGGTCAAACAGATACTGGCCTTCAGCCGCCGGTCGGAACATGAGCTTAAACCGCTGCAGATACAGCTTGTTATCAAAGAGGCCCTGAAACTGATCAAATCCTCCCTGCCCAGTACCATTG
>JAOZSC010000329.1 GCA_029939875.1 Desulfobacterales bacterium | reverse complement strand
CCGCGATGGCTTCGCAGCGAAGTTTCCGAACGTATAACCAGCAACGGGGGGGTGATCGAACCGCTTGATTCCGGCAACGTTGAACAGGTGCTTGCCGGTTTGCTCGAACAGGGCATTGAGTCGTTGGCCGTATGCCTGATCAACTCTTACGAGAACCCGGTGCATGAAAAACTCATTAAAGAAATTGTAAGCCGGCAGGCCCCTGAACTGTCCCTGTCCACCTCCTTCGAAGTGTTGCCCCAGATCCGTGAATATGAACGAACCTGCACCACGGTGACCAATGCCTACGTTAAGCCGATTACGGCCAAATACCTGACCCGGCTTGCCTCCCGGCTGGAATCACTCGGATTTAAAGGCCGGCTGTTTATCATGCTTTCCAGCGGCGGCATTACTTCGGTGGAAACCGCCCGGCAGTTTCCGGTGCGAATCATCGAATCGGGCCCCACCGCGGCGGTGATCGCCTCTCAGCATTACGGCCGGATGTTTGACATCAAGGACATGTTCTGTTTTGACATGGGCGGAACCACGGCCAAGTCCTGCCTGATTCAAAAAGGCCAGGCCGGCCTGGTTTCCACCTTCGAGGTGGGAAGGGTTCAGCGCTTCAAGAAAGGGAGCGGACTGCCGATTCAGGTACCGGTGGTGGACCTGATGGAGATCGGGGCCGGCGGCGGCAGTATTGCCAGGATGAGCAAAATGGGCCTGCTGCAGGTGGGCCCGGAAAGCGCCGGAGCCGATCCGGGGCCGGCCTGCTACGCGCAGGGAGGGGAAAATCCAACGGTCACCGATGCCGACCTGGTGCTGGGCTACCTGGATCCGGAATATTTTCTGGGCGGCACCATGTCCCTGGACAAGACGGCTTCTCAGCGGGCTCTTGAAGAAAAACTTGCCAAACCTCTTGGCACTTCGGTGGTGGAGGCAGCCTACGGTATTCATGACCTGATCAACGAAACCATGGCCGCCGCGGCCAAAACCCATATCGCCGAAAAAGGCGGCAATCCGAATATAGTGACCATCTCTGCTTTTGGCGGGGCGGGACCGGTGCACGCCTATGGCCTGGCTAAAAAGATCGGAGCACCGCGCATTCTGGTGCCCCCCTTAGCCGGGGTGGGATCGGCCCTGGGATTTTTCACCGCCCCGGTGGCCTTTGACTTGACCCGCAGCCACCGCGTGGCCCTGGATGAGGCGGATTTTGTCGATATCGAAGCGCTGTTCAACGAACTGGAAACAGAAGGGACGGCTATTTTGCAGCAGGCCGGCAAAGACGAAGCTGTTATTTTTGAACGCACACTGATGATGCGTTTTGTCGGTCAGGGTGCCGAAACCGATATTGCCATTGAACAAAAGCCCTTTGACCGGTGGGAAAAACTGCAGATCCGGGAACTTTTCGACCAGGTGTACAAGAAACTTTACGGCCGAACCTACCCGGAAACACCGGTTGAATTTGTAACTTTCAAGCTTCGCGCCAGCCTGCCCCAGCGCGAGTTTCGCCTGCCTGCCCTGAATCAGACGCAAGGCAACCTCTCTGATGCCATCAAAGGGCAACGCCAGGCTTTTTCCCTGGTTCAAAAAAACTACATATCCTTTACGGTTTATGATCGCTTCAAACTTTTTCCGGGGGCGACCCTGGACGGTCCGGCCATTATCGAAGAAAAGGAGTCCACCATCGTTGTGGGCGAGGATGCCCGCATCCGGGTCGATGAATACGGTTTTGTGTGGATTAATTTAAATTTATAAAGCGAAATTTAAATTAGTGTTTTATAAGAGGATAAAGGGACGCTGCGCGCAGGTACAGGGTTTAAGGTGCAGGGTACAAGGTTGTGAAGGTACCAGGTTCAGGGTAAAGGATTGTGAGGCGGAAGGAATGATAAGAAAAAGTGATCATGCAAGATTCAAGTACGAACGGGACTTGCCTTGGAGGGAAATGAGGTATGCCGAATAACGGTGGGATAAATAACATTTCGAATTCCAATAAATTCGATCCGATTACCCTGGAGATTCTCTGGCGCAGACTGGTATCCATTGTTGACGAAGCGGATGCATCGGTTGCGCGCACGGCATTTTCAAGCCTGTTACGGGATGCCCACGATTATACCTGCATGTTTACCGACAGTCGCGGCCAGGAACTGGTGCAGGGCACCTTTTGCACGCCGGGCCAGGCCGGCGCCATGGCCCTGGGCGTCAAGAAGATGGTCAATTCCATTGATATGGATGCCTATCGCCCCGGTGATGTCTATATTATCAATGACCCCTGGTTGCTGGCCGGGCATCTCAATGATGTCTGCGTGATGAGCCCCATATTCTACAAGCAGCGCCCGGTGGCTTTTACCGCCTGCGTGTTTCACCACTCTGACATTGGCGGCCGGGTGGCCTCCGACAACCGTGAAGTGTATGAAGAGGGTATTTTTATACCGACGCTGAAACTTTATGACGCCGGGGTGCTCAATGAAGAGGTTTTAAAAATGATTCGCTGGAACGTGAGAACTCCCGAGGAGGTCACCGGAGACATCCGTTCCCAGGTGGCGGCCAACCACGTGTGCGCCGAAAAGGTCATCGAGATGCTTGAAGATGAGGGCCTGGAGACCCTGGATGAGCTGGCCGACGAGATCATCGATCGCACTGAAAAAAGCATGCGCGGGGCCATCGCCGGTATTCCGAACGGGGTATACCCATATGAAGGAATCATTGAAGGGGCGGGCAAACGCAAGGACATCACCATCAAAATGACGGTTAAAGTCAAGGACAGTGATATTCACATTGATTTTGACGGCACTTCGTCACAGGTGGACTGGGGCGGCAACGTGGTGTACAATTTTACCTATGCCTATGTTTTTATGGCCATAAAGAGCGCTTTTGATCCGGATATTCCCATCAATGAAGGGGCCATTCGTCCCGTCAGGATGACCGCGCCCGAAGGCACGGTGGTCAACTGCAAGTTTCCTGCGGCCGTGGCGGCCCGGATGCAGATCGGCCACTTTATGACCGAGATGGTTTTCAAAGCCTTGGCCAAGGCCACCCCGGACAATATCATCGCCGAAAGCGGCGGTACCCCGGCCCAGACGAATATTTTCTACGGCAAACGCGCCAGCGGGAGTGCCTGGCTGACCATGATTATCCGCGGGGGCGGCTTGGGTGCCAGCAGCCGCATGGATGGTCACCACTGTGCGATATTCCCCGCCAACGGCGCCAACACACCGGTCGAAATTTTTGAAAGCGACACGCCGCTGATCGTAGAAGAGCGCGGCCTGGTATGCGATTCCGGTGGTGCGGGAAAAATGCGCGGCGGGCTGGGAAGAAAGATGATCATCCGGGTGCCGGACGACGAGACCGCTCCTTCGGGGCCCACCTCGATTGCCATCCAGGCCGGCCGTTTCAAGTATGCGCCCCAGGGAATGTTCGGCGGTGGACCGGGTGCCGGTGCAAAATTTATGGTCGGTGACAAGCCTGCTGACCCGAGCGGACTGACCCTGTGCCAGCCCGGAGATGTCATTAAATTTTACAGCGCCGGCGGAGGCGGTTACGGCGATCCCTTTTTGCGGGACCCCCAGGCGGTGGCTGACGATGTGCTCAACGAATATGTGAGCATTGAACGGGCCCGGACAGATTACGGGGTTGTTATTGATCCGGCGACGCTGAGCGTGAATCTGGAAGAGACCGACAAAATCCGTGCGGCAGGTAAAGCAGAAAATAGTCCGTAGTCCGTTGTTTGTGGCCCGTGGTGCAGTAAGGGCTGACGATCGAATTTATATTGTCATGATCCGTGGGATAAAAAAATCCAGGACAATGCCGGCAGATCGGAAACGGACAACAGACGACACCCAACGGACCCATTGCATTTTACACAATTGAGGTGTGTTTCTTTCTATCTGAAACATTGGCTAAAATTTTCGTTGATCTAATCCTCAGGAGTTTTTTCATGGCCAGAACATTTATGCCGT
>JAOZSC010000328.1 GCA_029939875.1 Desulfobacterales bacterium | reverse complement strand
CCCCATGGTCGGGATTCACGATTTCAAGCAGGTCGAGCCATATGTTTACGAAATACCAGCTTCCTTTCGTGACGACATGCGGGTACCCGCTCGTTTTTACTCGGACGCGGTGCTGCTGGAAGGCGTCAAAAATGATCGCAGTCTGGAGCAGTTGATCAATACGGCCTGCCTGCCGGGGGCCGTCAAGTATGCCCTGGCCATGCCCGATATTCATCAGGGGTTCGGTTTTCCCATTGGCGGTGTGCTGGCCACACGGCTGCCCGATGGTGTCATATCTCCCGGCGGCGTCGGTTACGACATCAATTGCGGCGTGCGTCTGCTGGCAACTCACCTGGAATCCGAAGAAATTTCTCCCCACCTGGATGATCTGGCCTCGGCCATTTTTGCCAATTGCCCCAGCGGTGTTGGAAGAGGCGGCAGCATCAAACTCAAAACCGGTGAGCTGGATCGTTTGATGGAGCTGGGTTCCGGCTGGGCGTTGAAGCGCGGTTTTGCCACCGAGCCGGACCTGGAGTGCACCGAGGAAAACGGATGCCTGGCGGGCGCGGATTCCGCCGCCGTGAGCCCGAGGGCCAAGGAGCGGGGCAAAGGACAGGTGGGGACCCTGGGGGCTGGAAATCATTTTATTGAAATTGATGTCGTGGAAAAAATCTTGGATAAAACCGTCGCCCAACGGTTCGGTCTGGTCCACGGGCAGGTTGCTGTTCAGATTCATTGCGGTTCCCGCGGGCTGGGTCACCAGGTGTGCAGTGATTACGTCAAGCGTTTTCAAAAAAACATCCGCCGATACGGATTCGACCTGCCGGACAGGGAACTGGTGTGTGCACCCCTCAGCAGCCCGGAGGGCCGGGATTATCTGGCAGCCATGAAAGCGGCCGCCAACTATGCGTTTGCCAACCGGCAGGTGCTGACCCATCACATTCGGCATAGCTTTGAGCAGACCCTGGCCGGAAAGGTAACGAATTATCACCTCTACCAGGTATATGATATTGCACACAACATGGCCAAAATCGAAACCCACGAAGTCGACGGCAGCCAGGTAAGGCTTTGTGTTCACCGCAAAGGGGCCACGCGGGCATTCGGGCCCGGTTCAAAAGCGTTGCCGGCCCCCTACCGGGACATCGGACAGCCGGTGCTGGTGCCCGGATCCATGGGAACTGCCAGCTGGGTGCTGGTCGGAACGCAAACCTCCATGGCCCGGACCTTCGGTTCCACCTGCCATGGGGCCGGTCGAACCATGAGCCGCAAAAAAGCCAAAAAATTGGTGCACGGCGCCGGTTTACGTGAACAGCTTGAGTCCCAGGGCATCCATGTGCGAGCCGGCAGCATATCCGGCCTGGCCGAAGAAGCGCCAGCCGCTTACAAGGATGTCAACCGCGTGGTCGAGGTGGTCCATGGGGCCGGGATTGCCAGGAAAGTAGCACGATTGAGGCCGTTGGCGGTGATCAAGGGATAATGACTTTACCCTCATGTTGCAATGTTGAGGTTTATTAAGAAGGCTATAAATTGACTCCAAAAGGGGGGCATCACCATGAGAGTACAATTTAATCATGTCTTATGTGCCACCAGTTTTTCGGATTTTTCCAATCGCACGATTCGGTACGGCGTGGCACTGGCTCGGGAATTTGGGGCCCGGCTTTACGTCTGCCATGTCATCGACCTGTCATCGGTGGCCATCTACGGAGAGTTCCAGCTGGATCCCGTCGGGCAGCAAAACCGGATTATGGAGGACGCCGGCGAGCAGCTGGAGGCGTTAATCGGCGATCAGCAGGTCCAATGGGAAGCGCTGATCAGCGTCGGCAATCCCGCCGATGAGATCGCCCGGGCGGTGGAAGAAAAAAGCATCGACCTGGTCATAACGGCCACCCGGGGCCGCACCGGACTCAAGCGGCTGGTTCTGGGATCGGTGACCGAACGTCTGATGCGGATGTTGACCTGCCCCCTGCTGGTGCTGCGCAGCCCGGATCCTGATCTCTTCGGCATGACGGAGGCAGGAATCAAGTTGGATAAAATTCTGGTGGGCTGCGATTTTTCGCCGGATTCCAGTGTGGCCTTCGAGCACGGCCTGAGCCTGGCCCAGGAGTTTGAGGCCGAACTGCACCTGGCCCATGTGATTGAACCGCCGGTACAGTCGGATTTCGTTAAACAGCAGCCCCCGCCCAACGAAGACCTGCCGGAAGATTATCACAGCTCCCTGATCCAAAAACTCAGGGACATGGTGCCGGAGGAGGCCGGCAACTGGTGTACCCCGCAAACCGCTCTGCTGCAGGGTCATCCTTACGAGGAGCTGGTTCGCTACGCACAATCAAACCATATCGATATGATTGTCATGGGAGTGCGCGGCCACAGACTGGTGAAAACGCTTTTTCTGGGTTCCACCACGGACCGGGTGATTCGTCGTGCCCCGTGCCCGGTGCTTTCGGTAAGCTCAAAGGTTCATAAGACCCGCATTTAAGACCTGGATTTTGCAAAAGTCGGCGCCTGTTTTTATGCCAGGTTCAGGCAGTGACCAGTCCGGCCCGGTCAAATAGCGGTCGCAGAAACTCCAGGCTTTCCCGCCCGGCTTCGTCGGGAGTATCCACATAGGGATATAGCTCCAGGCTGATGTGGCCCGTGTAACGCAGTTGCACCATGGCCTTAAGGATGGCGGTAAAATCAATGGCTCCCCGGCCGGCAATCAAGTGCCTGTGCTCGCGGGTGGAAGCAATGTCTTCGATGTGCACGTGGCCAATCCACTCAAAGAGTTCCTCGAAAGCCCTGGCGGGATCTTCACCCGCACAGAAAAAGTGTCCGATATCAAAATTGAGACCCACGGCCTTTGATTTAACATCCTGAATGAATTGTTTAAACTGCGCCGTGGTCTCAATCATAAGGTCCGGTTCCGGCTCTACCAGGACCATGACGCCAAGTTCCTCGGCCAGCGGGACCACCTGCTCCAGTCCCTGATGAAACAACTGCAGGGCCTGCTGCCAGGAGCTGCCGTCGAGCGGCCCGCCCGGCGGAACCGAAATGTTTTTACAGCCAAGCGTTTTTGCCGTTCGCAGCGAGTCAAGAGTGTGACGGATCCGGATATCCCGTCTTTTTTGCTCCGGCTCGATCCAGGAAGGCAGATAGGTATCTCCCACCGCAAAAAGTGTAAAACTGTTGATGTTGGTCACTGTCAGATCATTTTTTTCGATCAGATTCTTGAGGCCTGCCAGGCGGCTGGCATTAAAGTCGGGTGGATAAAGATGCGGCCGATCTCCCATGATTTCCACGCCCTTGAAGCCCAGTCGGGCAATTTTCTCGAGGGCTTCTGTCAGGGAAAATTTTACAAAAGCGTTGGTGCTGTAACCGAATACCATAACGTTTTCCTTCCCCCTTGTTTGTTTTATCAGATACGGACAGTTTTCCTCGATAGACTGGCGTATTGATGATCAGCGCAAAGCGCATAGCGCTAAGGGTAAAGCCGTTATCAATGCCATGCGCCATGCGCCATGCGCCATGCGCTATGCGCCATGCGCTATGCGCCATGCGCTATGCGCTCCGCACACTCAAGTTCCAGGCGCGCCAGGCTGGTTATCTGGTCCTGGAAAGTCAACGGCGGGGAATTGCCCACCGCTTTTTTAAAATAAAATGCCAGCTCCGGCACCGGGCCGCGCCGTCCCGCCATCTGCAAAACGGCTATCCAGCGGGCCAGATCCAGCACCAGCGGGGCCGCCAGGATCGAATCCCGGCCGATCAGGTTGAGCCGGAGGCTCATGGGCAGTCCGAACAAGCCCTTAAAATCAACGACATCCCAGGCTTCTTTGGCGTCTCCGCGCGGTGGATAATAATCAATGTGAACCTTGTGCGAAGGGCTGCCGTAGTTGGCACCCACCGGGTAACCCAGGATTTCGTCCAGCAAATTTGTTTTATTGCTCAGTTTTCCGGCAGCCCGATCGGGATCCATCAAGTTGGC
>JAOZSC010000327.1 GCA_029939875.1 Desulfobacterales bacterium | reverse complement strand
TCTGTTACTTTATTTTTAAACACTGCAATATATTTTCTTTTCCGCCAAGATTCAGATAGATTCGAACAAACAGAACGAGAAGCCCTCCTAATCGGGGGTGTCAAATTAAATTTGTAACTGATTTTCATACCGGCACCCGATCCCCAAACAAAATAACAAATTGATTGAGCGCCGCCTTCCAGTTTCGTATCGGCATCGTCCACTAAACACCAATCTTGCAGATATTAGGATTGAAAAAATAGGTGTGACGCCTTTTCCCCGGCATTGATGTTTGTGGTATGTCAGCTATTGTCAACGTCATCGTCACCCGTGTTCACCGGTTCGTTGTAGACGATGCTGATGATTTCAGTACCCTCATCGGAAATACAGGCACCATTGTGGGGGTAGCTAGCATTGAAATGGATGGAATCTCCTTCCTCTAAAATAAAATCATCTCCGTTGATGCTGAAGTCGATCTTGCCCTTTAAAACAAAAATCAGTTCCTGCCCCTTATGCTGATTGAGTTGGGACCTCTCAGAGGGGCCGGGTGTTTTTATTACATAGGATTCAAAGGCTCTTTTTGGGTAATTGAGAGCCAAATGCTCATATGTTGATCCGGCCATATGGTCGCGAGCCACAGACGGCCTCTCCTTTTTCCTGGTCACGGAAAGATAAACCGCTGGATCTTCTGCTTCAAAAAATGCGTTTAGCTCTACGCCCAGCGCTTGAGCCAAAGCGATCAATTTTCCAACCGGCGGAGCGGCATCAGCGTTTTCCATCCGGGAAATATACCCCTTGGTAACCCCGATGGCCTCGGCCAACGCCTTTTGAGTCAAGCTGCGTTCCAGGCGCAATCGCCTCATGCGTTTAGGAATTAATGATTCATTGATCTGTTCCATACAGTCTCCTCTACTGGAAAGAATAATATATGTATACCTATGTTTACAATTTATGTCAATATAAAATTGCGATCATAATCCTTTGCAACAAAATAATATAGCATACCAATCTAAATTAAATACATAATTGATCTTATGTCTTTAAAAAAAAAGATCTTTCAAATATTAGATTAGGAAATAAATCAAAAATTACTTGACATAGAATTACGTAAAGTATACTAGGGTTTACGAAAACAATATTGTCGTTATCAAAAGCTGACCATTGGTTTAATATTCGGGCAATCCAAATCCAAAAGGAGCCGGAATCATTCTGGCGGCATCTACGGGCATCATCGGGGCTTCGGTGGTGCTGTTGGGCTTTTTGTCTCTGCCCGCCATGCTCAGCCAGGGGTATTCCAAAAGCCTGGCCACAGGAACGGTGGCTGCTGACGCCGGTGGTTGCCAGTCTCAACCTGGGGATCAACTGCCAGGGGGGGGTGGACAATCCGGAAATGGTCTGGTTTACCGTGCTGGTGGCGGTGACGCTGCAAACTTCTTTTCTGACATCGCCGGTGCGGCCTTCGATTTTTTTCCCGCAGGGGGTGGCACCGCCAGACATCAAACTGCTGGATATTTACAAAGGGGTCGTGCCGTTCATTGTTCTCCAGCTGATCGATCTGGCGATGGTGATGATCTGGCCGCAGCTGGTTATCTGGCTGCCGATTGTTGCATACCGATAGCAAGTGAATCCGGGTCTATTCGATATTCTAGCAGGACGATTCACCGCAGAGGGGCCAGGAAGCCTACAAAATAGTTTCTGATACGATTGGAGATAAAAAATGAAAAAAAGAATCAGCCAGGATATTTTTGATGAAAGTGATTTTCCCATCAGCCAGGTTCGACGCAATGTTCTTTCCGGTACCGGAGCCGATATCGAGGAATATCAGGACAAGCCGATGATCGCCGTGGCCAATTCTGCTACTGACATCAACCCCGGGCATATGCATCTTGGTAGTCTGGCCGCGCGGGTAAAGGACGGCATCAACGCCGGCGGCGGCATCCCCTTTGAATTCAACGTACCCGCACCCTGCGATGCCCTGGCTGAGGGCAATGAAGGCATGCGCTATGTCTTGCCTCAACGGGAGCTCATTGCCGACATGGTCGAAACCCACATCCGCAGCATGCGCTTTGATGCGGTGGTAATGATCGCCTCCTGTGACAAGATCATTCCCGGCATGCTCATGGCTGCCGCCCGTTTGGACCTGCCCACCATATTTCTGACTGGTGGCCCCAGTACCGTCGCCATACGCCATACCAGCAGCTATAAGGGCAGTGTCAGCCCCAACGACTATACGGAAATGGATGACAAGATGTCCTGCCTGAAAAGCGCCTCCTGCGGCGCCTGCGAGATCATGGGCACCGCCAATACCTTCCAGTGCCTGGCCGAGGCCCTGGGGCTTTCTCTGCCGGGTAGTGCCGTCGTACCCGCATTTCATGCCGATCGGGCGCGTTTTGCGCGCTGGTCTGGCTTGCGGGTTGTAAAAATGGTAGACGAAGCCTTGACGGCCAATAAAATTCTTACGCGCCAATCTCTTGAGAATGCCATCATGGTCAGCCAGGCCATCGGCGGATCCACCAACGCTACCCTGCACCTCCCGGCCCTGGCGCACGAGCTGGGGCTCGAGATCGGTCTTGATGATTTCAACCGCCTCGGGAAAAGAATTCCCACCCTCCTGGCCATCACTCCCAACGGCCCCTACGGTGTGTTGGACCTATTTGCTGCAGGTGGCGTGCCGGCGGTGATGAAGCGCCTTGAAGATGATTTGCATCTGGATACCCTGACCTGTACCGGAAAAAAACTGGGCGATCATTTAGCTGCCGCCCAAGAGGGTGACCCCACAGTTATACCGGAAAAAGAGAACGCGCACAGCCCTGAAGGCGGCACCGTGGCCCTTTTCGGCAACCTTGCTCCCGAGGGGTGCGTGGTCAAACAGTCGGCGGTCGTAGAAGAGATGCGGGTGTTCAGCGGCCCGGCAAGGGTGTTCGAGTCGGAGCACGAGGCCCTGGCCGCATTGCGGGAAAAGACCATCAACGAGGGCGAGGTGCTGGTGATCCGCAATGAAGGCCCCAAGGGTGGCCCGGGTATGCCCGAAACCCTGGCGGTGACCATGAACCTGTCCATGTCAGGCTATCAACGTGTGGCCATGATTACGGACGGGCGTTTTTCAGGTGCCTCGGCCGGTCCGTGCGTAGGTCATGTTTCACCCGAGGCTGCCGATGGCGGGCCCATTGCAGCCGTCAGAAACGGTGACATGATCACTATCGATATTCCCCAACGAACCATTGCCGTAGACCTGAGTGCTGTAGAGATCGAGGGACGTCTGGCTGAGACAAAGATTCGGCGCCGTGAGTTACCGAAAGGGTATATACGGCGGTATGTCAAACTGGTCAAAAGCGCGGCCAAGGGTGCTTATCTGGACTGACACCCTAAAGAAAGGGGAAGCCATGAAAATCAACCTTCCGCGGAAACCCGGGCAAGGTTTAGACAGGCTATAATTTGGAACTGCCGGATGAGTGGAAATCCGGATTTATCTGATGAATGGTGCGGATCAACCGGTCTTCACTGATAGGTAGAGGCGGGATCGGATGTGGGAAAAATAAGTTTGGGAGGACAGTATAACCGTTGCGACTTTTGCTACTATTTCGTTTTCTAATTTTCAAATCTGTAATGGCGCTGATTTCAACAAAAATAAATCTGGCCCTTTGAAGGAGGAAAAAATGTTTGAACAATCCATCATGCCTTTTTACGGGACTTTCGGATGGTTATCCATCATGCTGCTGGTTGGGGTTGTGCTCAGAGCAAAAATCGGGATTTTTCAGAAGTTTTTATTTCCCGCTTCCATCCTCGGGGGCTTTGTTGGATTTATTTTGATGAGTACTGGTGTTATCAATATCAGTTACGATCAATTCACTCTATTTGCCATTCATTTTTTCACTATCAATTTCATTTCCATCGGATTGACAGGTACCGATGCCAAACCTGAAAAAGGCACTGTTCGGAAGACAATTTTCAAAGGGATGTTTTGGATGGCGATAGTTT
>JAOZSC010000326.1 GCA_029939875.1 Desulfobacterales bacterium | reverse complement strand
TCCGCAGACAGCTTTTCCTCTTCCAAGACTAAAACAGGCAGCATCCCCCAGACTGCCCATTTTTCGTCCCTTTGATAAAGCCCCAAAGGCCTGGGCAGCATCAGAAATCACCGCCAATCCGCCTTTTTTAGCAATTGAACAAAGCGTGTCCATATCAGCAGGATTGCCAAAAATGTGGACAGGTAAGATCGCTTTTGTCTTTTCGGAGATTCGGCTTTCAACAGCATTCGGATCAAGGGTCAAAGTCGAGGGGTCAATATCGGCAAAAACCGCAGTCGCTCCAGTGAACAATACCGGGGCCACACTCTGCCCCCAACTATACGGAGTTACAATCACCTCATCACCCCGACCAACCCCGATGGCCAAAAGAGCAGCGTGAAGCGCTGCTGTACAGCTTGACAATGCCAGCGCATATTTTCCACCAGCAGCTTTGGCAAAAGCCTGCTCAAACTGCTCAACCGGCCCCGCCCCTGATATTGATGATAAATACGACGGATCATTCGAAGCTTTTTCAATCGCATCGCTTAAAGCCTCAGATTGAACATCATTTATAAGTCCTGACTCAAATGCCCTCATTTTCCTTCACCGAATCGCCCTGGCAAACTGTCGCGCCCGGGCCAGCTCCCTGATCTTCTGATGAAGCTTCATACGGTCCAGTCGACCGGATTTTTCATCAACAATTTTTTCTGTGATCAAATTTTGAGGAATCTCGGCATCCGGCCTCAACCCATCAATTCCCATCCACGGTAAAAAAGAATTCGCACTGCACATGGCAAGAGAGGTCAGCCCGATAAAATCCATCTCCAACGGGTCCTCAGACGGCAGATAGTCCTCAGCTGCATCCATAAGATGTTTCATCCCAATCGGGCCACCAATTTTTCCAGTGTCATTGTCCGCCCTTAATCCGGCCTGGATCAAAATTTCCTGCAAGCTACGACCTGTGGGCTGAATCCGCGCCAAAATTGCAGCAACATCTTTCAACACAACATCATCTAAAAACCGGCGATCAAAACGCCCCAACAAAATCGGCAACAACTCCAAAATATCATGCCTTGAAGGATACAAAACCGGAATCGACACCCGAAAACGATCAATCATCGCAGGATCCAACAAATCCGGACGATTCGACGCACCCACAAAAAGAATTTTCCCCCGGTGCTTCATAGATCCAATCCAGGAAAAAATCCTGGCAAGCATCCGCTCAGAAGTACCCGAATCACCCGAAGCCCCGGTTCCCCGCTGACCAATAAACTGATCAATCTCATCAAAAAAAACAATACTGGGCTCAAACTGTTCCGCCACCCGGATCACATGCTCCAATTGCTGCTCGCTCTGCCCCACATAAGGCCCGCGAATCGAACGAAACTCAATGAGCACCCACCCCAAAAAATTGGCCAGCGCACCGACCACAAACGACTTGCCACAACCCGGAATGCCATTTAACAACAGGGACTGGGGAACACCTTTTTGAAACTTTTTAAGCTGCGGGGCCAGCCGCTTAATAAAATCTTTGACATGCCGCAACCCTGCGACTTGCTCCAGGGTCTCTTCAGGCTCCAAAACCTGCAAAAGATCACCGGTAAGTTTTCTGATCGCGCGCGCCTTTGCAACCTTTACCTGAGCCCGGCAGACAGCCTTGTTGTTATGAGCAGCCGCCCGAAAAAGCCTTTCGATCTCAATTAGCGGCATACCGGCTGTGATATTGGCCAAATAATCAGGGGTTAACTTTTCATCCAGGCCGGCAAACAATTTTTTTTCCAGAACAAACTCTATGAATGCAAGACGTTCGTCATAGCAGGGAAGATCGATTTGAATCATCCGATACCCGTTAGAGCGGGTGATAAGATCAGACGGCATCTGCCCATACGAAATCACAGCCACCCTTGACAGACCGGAAATCACACTGTCATCAAAAGACAACATATGCAAAAGCTCGGTTGCATGTATCTGGCCAGGGACCGCAGAAGCCGAAATACCCGCCGAATTAGCCGGTGAAAGATGCTCAGCGTAATGAATCAGAAACAGCCACTTATCATTTTTATCCCGAAGAAACCCCATGATCTTGTTCAGGACCACTGCCGGCTCCTGCGGCCCGGACAAGCTTTGCAGCCGGCCATCTTTTTTATCGGTTTGCGGACTTAACTCCACAAGCCCGGTGGCAGACGAATATTGTGCGATGCGATATCCTTTTTCGGCATACAGCCGGGCCAAAAAAAAGGACAGATAGACCGGGCCGATCTGCTGCTCAGGCCAAAAAAACCGATCCGTGGTGTTAAAATGAAAAATTACCTGTTGGCCGACCGCAAAGGCTTCTTCCATCTCCACTAATAATTGAGGTTTCACCGCACTGTCTCCTTTATCAGGTTGTGGTCCAACTGTCGCAGATATCGCTGCACCAGGGGGTCAGCATGGATGACGGATTGGGCAGTTTTGCCGACTTGCCGGCTGCCGGTATCAGGGCAGACCGGAAAAAGATCTTTTAACCTGACACGGTCTTTGCGCAAATTATGCGCATTTTCACAAAGCCTGCGCAAAACCAATCCCCTTTTTTCCAGCTGCTTTTCGATTCTTTGAATTTGTGCATGACAGGAAATACCCGGAAAAGAAGTCGTATCCAGCTTCAGCCGACCCCTGGCAACATCGGCCCGAACCGATACAGCCCCCCTTGAAGCAATAAGTGCGCTGTCGTTGGCCCGCACCTTATATGCCAGAGAACTCATGGACTGCGCCACCGTGCTCAAAAGCAGCTTTTCTTCAGCTCTTGCCAACAGTGAATGCGCATCGTTGGCAAGGCGTCGGATCAGCGATTCGCTATTTTCAGTCAACTGATCGATTTTTTCGACACTAAATGCGGGCGTGCCAAGCTGGTCTTTAATTTGAGAAATCAGGGAACCCACTTTTTTCCATGCCTGCTCGTGTTTGGCCCCGACAACATATGCCATGGACTCGATCTGGGACACCGATTCGTACATGGCTATGGTGTGCAGCGCCCGGGCCTGCGTTCGCCCTACCACGGCACCGGCGCTGTTAAAAGTTTCGAGGCGACGGCTAACAACAAATTCAAATGCCGCAAAGTTTCTGGCATAAAGCGACTGCAAAAGCATTTCGCGCTGCGGGGTTGCAAGATACTCATTTTTAGGCTGGTACTGAATAACAGCCCCGCAAGCACTGCCAATGAGCTTGCCAATACCCACAGCGGCAAAACCGACCAACGCACCGATTGACAAAATACTTGCTTCAGACATCTCCCCCACCTCCTTCTTATTTAAACGGGTCCCAGCCTTCTTCCAAAGGCTGCTGCGGTCCTTGCCCGGTTTGCTGAGCTTGCTCACCCACCTGGTCACCATCATTTTTTAAATCCGGCGCAGACCAACCAAAAACACCCAAAAACCGGCTTCCCATACCGGCAAACAACAAAAAAATCGCATTGACCAACTGATACAGCCGATCGACAATATTGACTAGCAGACTTGATGCCAGTAAAAAAAAGCCTAACGGCGAAATAACCAAAAAACCCACCAGCAACATCAAAAACTTAATCAACGTCACCACACCCCAACCGGCAAAAACCCCGCCAATACCCACCAGCACAGGAATACAAACATTGGCCATAATCGGAATCCAATAATAAACCCCGGCCGAATCATCATTTACGCCCTGCCGGGAAAACATCGCGCTATCTTGAGAAAAACCGGTGCTCGAACCACTGATACCCCCACCCACACCGGAAACAAAACCCTGCGATCCCAAACTATCATCGGCAATGACTTTTCCCCGGAAAAAACCCATCGAAGCGGTGGCAAACAACGACAACGCCAAACAAAACAGCGCCACATAAAACAAAAACTTTTTCCACTTCTCACTCAACACCTCCCGCCACGGCGCCGTATGAGTCACCCCACACAAATCAAGCACCACCGCACCCCAAAACAAAAAACTGGCAATCAACGCAAAAGCC
>JAOZSC010000325.1:3534-3960 GCA_029939875.1 Desulfobacterales bacterium | reverse complement strand
AAAAATGTCGACACCTATTACGGCAACATCCAGGTGCTATACGACATTAATTTCAAAATTTATCCCGGCGAGCTGGTCTGTCTGCTGGGCGGAAACGCATCGGGAAAATCCACCACTTTGAAAACCATCCTGGGTGTTTGCAAAGTCAAGAAAGGGGCGGTCAAACTTCGCGGCGAACACATTAACGGTCTGCCCACCAAAAAAATAATTGCCCGGGGGGTGGCCATTGTCCCCGAAAACCGCCGGATTTTTCCGCGCATGAGTGTGCTGGAAAACCTGGAAATGGGGGCCTATTTGCGCTCCGATACAAATCAGGTCAAACAGGACATCGAAAATATTTTCGCGCTGTTCCCCCTGCTCAAGGAACGGATCAACCAGGCCGGTGTCACCCTGAGCGGCGGTGAACAGCAGATGCTGGCCATGGGT
>JAOZSC010000325.1:0-3524 GCA_029939875.1 Desulfobacterales bacterium | reverse complement strand
GGGTCGCGCGTTGCTTTCGAACCCGGACATCCTGCTGATGGATGAGCCTTCCATGGGCCTTTCGCCCCGGCTGGTCGACCAGCAGTTTGAACTCATCGAAAAAGTCAACCGGCAGGGAACCACTATTTTCATGGTGGAACAAAACGCCAACATGGCCCTGTCCATTGCTGATCGCGGCTATGTTTTACAAACGGGCGCCATTGTCCTGGCGGATTCCGCCGAGCGTCTGTTAAGCAATGAAATGATGCAGGAAGCCTATCTGGGTGGTACCGAAGCCTGTGAAACCGGGGCTTAGAAAAATGGCGTGAAACCAACAAAAAGGAAAAACCAATGCCGCAAGGGAAAACAAATACCGGCTATGATGGTATTGATCGCCGATCCTATATCCTGGGAATGATGACGGCCTTTGCCGAATGCGTCGCCAATGAATGCAAAAAGGTGGCGCTTTCGCCACCTTTTTATCCTGACGACTATGACACGGTGCTGCACGGCGCCGAGAGGATCGCCCGGGAACAGGGAATTGTACTGTGGTATGAACAAAACCTGGATATCCCTGAACCTCGACGTCTGAATTGGTTTGTGATGGTCAAGTTTTCCGATGTCCTGGATGAATACCGCCGTCTGCGAGCTGCAGGATACAATCCGGCCTGGCATTTTGATAAATTTTCCGATCTGCTCAGCTATGGGACCGCCTGGGGCCAGGGGGCAGAATCGGTCGTGCCCAGTTTGCGGGCGCCGGCCGAAACCATCGATACCTACGCCATCGTGCTCCTCAAACCCGGCGACTGGCCGATTCCAAAAAAGGACACCATATAATAGTCAAACAATTTTCATCCAACTGCGAATTAATTTATGAAATCACAGGTTTTCATAGGTGCGGGTTTTAGCATGCAGTCAATATAACCCAAAATTTTTAGCTGAAAAATTTGGTCTCCCGAAGTTTAATTGAAGGTGAAAAATAGCTTGTGACAGTAACCTCAACGATTAACCTTAAGAAAGAATGTGACCCAAGCTAAAAGCACAAATAGTTTACATTTATTTCAATGATTAACAGGAATTGTATAGGAAGGATAATGACCAACGATCAAGATGTTAAAAAAAATCCCTGGCAATTTATTAATGCATTTTTAAAGCGCAAGCTCCCAATTTTACAGATTGGTGCCAATCTGGCCGGAGCGGGCATTGTGACACTCTACTTTATGTTTATTGATCGAGGCCTTGCGGTTGCGGATGCCAAAAAAGACCTCATCGTGATCGGCACCATGTTTGTCGGGCTTGTCATTATTGCTACTGTTTTTTTGACTCGCTGGGAGAAAGACCTGATCCGATTCGTTGATCTAAAAATGCACGATCAAGCAGTAGATTTAGATCTACGAAAAAAGGTTCAGCGCAAAATCCTTAATCTACCATACATCTGTTCGCTGACCAGCCTGTTTAACTGGTTTCTGGCCGCCAATATCATGACGATATACTCTTCAAACGACCTTATTGAAGCCTCATTTGCCGCTAAGTATTTTGAAAGTTCACGAACTTTTATCGGGGTGATTATTGCCGGTATCGTCACCTGTGCCATCGTCTTTTTTACCGTTGAGAAATCCTGCGCCAAAATATGGCCCCATTTTTTCCCCGAAGGCGGTTTGATTAAAACTCCCGCTGTTTTTCGTCTCAGGCTTCACGTTCGCATGCTCGTCATTTTTGGTCTTGCCAGTGTGATGCCCATCATTTTAATGGCGGTCTTATCGTATAACAAAGCAAGGATGATGCTGGTGCTACCCCCCCAGGACGTCATCGGAAGCCTTTTGTATTTAACGGCTTTTTTGCTGGCGGTGGCGCTGGCCACAGCTATTTTTCTATCCCGCACATTTTCCACCAGCATCATTGCGCCTGTCAGACGGATGGAAAACGCTATGATTAAGGTTGAAGAGGGAGATTTTACGGCTTTTGTGCCGGTGGACACCAATGACGAACTGGGAGCTCTGGCCGAGCATTTCAACCAGATGACCGAAGGTCTTAAAGAACGCTACCGGTTACGACGATCACTGGATCTGGCCAAGGAGGTCCAGCAAAACCTGCTGCCCAAAGCAAATCCCGTTGTCGAAGGGTTGGACATTGCAGGCAAAAGTATTTACTGTGATGAAACCGGCGGAGATTATTATGATTTTATATCTATTGGAGACAATGATAAACAGAAAATTGGGGTGGCCATTGGTGATGTAGCGGGGCATGGTATTTCTTCTGCTTTGCTTATGGCCACTGTCCGATCATCTTTGCGGCAGCGGGCATCTTTACCGGGCAGTATTGCCAACATCATTTCCGATATAAATTATCAACTGGTCCAAGACGTGGAGGATTCGGGACAATTTATGACAATGTTTTACCTTTCAATTGACCCGATGAAAAGAAATTTACACTGGGTTCGTGCCGGACATGATCCCGCCATTTTTTATGATCCGGGCTCAGACTCATTCGAAGAGCTGGGCGGCCCGGGGCTATCGCTTGGTATTGATGAAAATTGGGTATTTGAAGATAATCTGAAAACAGGCCTTACCAAGGGTCAAATTATTTTACTTTGCACCGACGGTATCTGGGAGGCGCGCGACCCGAGAGGAGAAATGTTTGGTAAAGAACCAATCCTTCATATCCTTCAAAAAAATTCATCATCGAGCGCAAACGAAATTCTCGAAATAATTTTAGAC
Source organism: Desulfobacterales bacterium (assembly GCA_029939875.1). Classification (GTDB taxonomy): domain Bacteria; phylum Desulfobacterota; class Desulfobacteria; order Desulfobacterales; family JAFDCJ01; genus JAFDCJ01. Next base: position 828 of record JAOZSC010000325.1, on the reverse strand, counting down.
TCTCTAAATAGTTTCCAGAAGAGCGCTAAAATTGAAGATGATATTACATTGGTAGTTATTAAAATCGTCGATTAATTGACTTTTTCTAAGTTTCTAAATCTGCTATAAAAACCAACTATCGCAGGCCTATAATTTGTGCAGATACAACGTATCGTCTAATGGTCAAGTTTGCCGAAGTACTGGATATTCTTTTTCATATTGCTCTATGCTTTTTGGGGATAGGTCGGATTTACATAAAAAGGGGAAACCGGGGGGTTATTGAGGCGCTGCCTGAGGCGCTCTGGCAGATGGTTATATCCGTGCTCCTTGTCGATGACTGCCGGCAGAGGGTTGATCCCGGCTTTCAGGATTCCAGTTCATTGACCCGCAGTTCTTTTGCCAGGCATATTTCAAGATCGCACTGCAGGCAACGGTGGGTTTCTTCCCTGGCCTGGGCGTCACTGAAGCACAGCTCTACCTCGTTAAAGCCCGCGATTCTTTCGGCAATCGGCAGCGATGGGGCGGTCACCCGTTTGAGTTCAGCGAATCCGCTTTCCCGCCGGCCGTCATAGGGTTGTTCGTTTCCGCCTTCCTTCCGGGGCGTAGGCCCTTCCAGTCCGGAGGCCGCATTCCCCATTCCGACTTCCGCATTCCCACTTCCGACTTCCGCATTCCCACTTCCGACTTCCGCATTCCCACTTCCGACTTCCAGTACCCCGTTCCCACCGAGGTGTTTATCAATGGATTCGGCGGCGCGTCGACCGGCAGCAATGGCCTGGATCACTGTGGCCGGGCCGTTGGCGGCATCACCGCCGGAAAAAACGCCCTTCATATCGGTTTGCTGAGTGT
>JAOZSC010000324.1 GCA_029939875.1 Desulfobacterales bacterium | reverse complement strand
AAAAGAGGACATCCGATGACATTAAATTCAGCACTCACATCCGAGCAGATAAAAAAGGCGGTTGCCGCCGTAAAAGAAAACAAGCCGGTTTACGCGGACATGCTTGATTTTTATGGCCGGATTTTTGATGCCCAGCAAGACAGCAAAAATCGCATCCGGATTCAGCCACTGCAAATCACCGCAGAAATGCTGGCCGTCAAAGCACAGGAAAAATTTCCCCTCATTGAAATTAAAGAATTTACATTTGATGAAACACAAGCCGGCAACCTGTTTGTCACGATTTGCAAGCTTGCAAAAAAAGCGAATCCGCAAATGGCGGCCGCAGCTGAAATCATATTAAAAGCGGTGGAAACAACGTTAAAACCGAACGCGCTTTTTGCAGGTCTTCTGGATGGTAACGAGGCCTTATTTGAAAATGTTGCCGAGGAATTTAAAATCGACAAGCAGGTTCTTGGCTTTATCACCTATAACAGCTTAAAACCCTGCCTTGCGCTGGCTGCCGAGCAGCTTGCGTCGTATTTAAACAAGGATGAGCCGTGGCAGAAAGGATATTGCCCCATTTGCGGTAGTGCACCGATACTTTCGATCCTTGCCGGGGAGGGCGACCGATCACTGGTCTGCAGTTTTTGCTGGCATCAATGGCCGGTAAAAAGGGTTTTTTGCCCGTTTTGCGAAAACCGGGACGGCCAGAGCCTGCAATATTTTTTCAGCGACGAAGAAAAGGAGTTCCGGGTCGACACCTGTGACAAGTGCAAAAAATACCTGAAGACCCTCGATACGCGAAAAGCGGGCCGCCTGATATATCCGCCGCTGGAGCAGCTTTCATCGCTGCACCTGGACTACAAGGCCAAAGAAATGGGGTATGAAAGCGGGATCCGGCTGTTTGTGCAGGTATAGAAGTTGTCCGTTCCGCGTTCAGGGGTTCAGGGTTAACCTCAAATCTGAACATGTTCAATTTTGAAAAAAATAATACTTCTATCAAATGCGATACCTTAACAAACGCTCAATCTGTTTTTTACTGCTAATTTTTTTTACCGTTGTTATTTTCCCGCAATACGCTGCCGCGACAGGTTTGCAGGCGCCGGAAGGTAGGATTGTCGAGGTTCGAACCGCCTGGTCTGTGGGTCGCGCGCGCGCCGGCGATACGCTCACACTGGCGGTGGTAGCTGATATCAAAAAAAGATTTCACATCAATGCCGATGAGCGCCAGATCAAAGCCTTTAAAGACTTCAAGCCCTATCCCACCCGGGTAACGCTGGTCGACGCCGACAAGGGAATGATTATCGGAGCCCCGAGCTACCCGAAAGCCGTTGCCGTCAAGGTTGTCTATGCCAGCGGTGATTTGATGTCCTTTGAAGGACGAACCGTTATCACCCTGCCGGTTAAACTGGAAAAAACACTGCAACCGCGGGTGTATAAACTGAAGCTGGAATTGGCCTACCAGGCCTGCGCAGATAATTACTGCCTGTTTCCCGAAAAGGTCCCCATCCCGGCATCCATAGAAGTGGTTGCGCCGGGGTCGACCGTCAAAAAAATCAATGCCTCCCTATTTCCCGCCGATCAAGGACAATCAGCGGCGGCCGGCTCCGGTGATGTCGATTTCGGCATGTTCGGCTGGAACTTTTCCATCGATGCCGCCTCCGGGTGGGGACTGGTCCTGCTGCTGATGACCGCAGCTTTCGGCGGCTTGCTGCTGAATCTGACTCCCTGCGTGCTGCCGCTGATTCCCATTAAAATTATCAGCCTGTCACACGTCGCCGGCAACCGCAAGCAATGCTTTATCCTGGGCCTGGCCATGTCCGCCGGGATTCTGGTGTTCTGGCTGGCGCTGGGCGCACTGATTGCCATGGTCAGCGGATTTACCGCCACCAGCCAGCTATTTCAATACCCGCTTTTCACCCTGGCCGTGGGTGTCATCATTGCCGTCATGGCCTTTGGAATGTTTGGTTTTTTTTCCATGCGCCTGCCCGGCTTTATCTACATGATCAACCCCGAACAGGATACCCGCCGGGGCTCTTTTGCGCTGGGAGTTCTGGCGGCAGTGCTGTCGACCCCCTGCACCGCACCGTTTATGGGAGCGGCAGCGGCCTGGGCCGCCACCCGGACCCCGGTCACCACGCTGGCCACTTTTGCGGCTATCGGCACCGGCATGGCCCTGCCTTACCTGGTGCTGGCCGCCCGGCCGACGCTGGTAGGAAAAATGCCGAAAACCGGGCCGGCCAGCGAACTGGTCAAGCAGGTCATGGGCTTGTTCATGCTGGCGGCGGCGGCCTATTTTATCGGGGTGGGGCTGACCACCCTTTTTTCTTCACCCCCGGCCCCACCGAGCAAACTGTACTGGTGGCCGGTAATGGGGTTGAGCATTGCCGCCGGCGGCTGGCTGGCGTTGCGGACACTTCAAATTGCAGCCGCCGGCAAAACGGCTGCCCTTTTTGCCGGCATCGGGATTCTCATGGTGGTACTGTCCGCCTGGGGGGCAGTTCAGTTGACCAGACGGGGACCAATTGACTGGGTCTACTTCACCCCGCAACGCTTCGCAACGGAAATGAGCCGCCACCGGGTCGTCGTCATGGTTTTTACCGCACAGTGGTGTTTGAACTGCAAGGCCCTGGAGCAGGGGGTTTTAAACACCCCCAGAATCGCAAATCTTTTTGACCGCCCAGACGTTATCCCGATGAAAGTGGATATCACCGGCAACAACCCCGCGGCAACGGCCAAACTCAACGAGCTGGGTCATTTGACCATCCCGCTGCTGGTTGTCTTCTCCCCCGATGGCAAGCTGGTGTTTAAAAGCGATTTTTACACCGTAAACCAGGTTTACGAGGCCGTCACAAAGGCCTTAAAGGGCAACGATTCTTCCGGCTGATTCTTCCGCCTTCCGATTCTCCCATTCCCACTTCCGCATTCCGACTTCCCACTTCCGTTATCCCTCCTTATGCTCGTGCAGATGGACATCTTGCTGGGGAAACGGAATCGTGATACCCTGGGCATCAAATTGCTTTTTAACGTTTTCCATGGTGTCAAAATAAAATGCCCAGTAATCATCCGCAGAGGTCCAGGCGCGCAAGGTGAGATTCACACTGCTGTCGGCCAACTCGGAAACAAGGACCACCGCCTGCGGGTCTTTCAGCAGGCGCTCATCCTGGCTGATCACCTCTTCTATGATTTTGCGGGCCTTATCGATATCATCCCCGTAACCGATACCAAAAACAAAATCCACCCGGCGGGTGCCTTTCTTAGTGTAATTGATGATGTTGTCTCCGGTCATTTTGGCGTTGGGTATGATGACGGTTTTATTATCCGGGGTCACAAGCTGGGTGGTAAAAATCGAAACTTCTTCCACGGTGCCAGCCACCCCCGCGCCTTCAATAAAATCACCGACCTTAATGGGTTTGAAAATAATCATCAAAACGCCGGCAGCAAAATTTCCCAGGGAACCCTGCAACGCCAGACCGATGGCCAGCCCGGCGGCACCTAACACGGCAATAAAAGACGTGGTTTGAATCCCCAGTTGATTCAGGGCGGCAATGATGACAAAGGCCAGCAGGGCGATATAACTCAGGCTGCCCACAAACTTTACCAGAGTTGGATCGGTTTTGCTTTTTGTCATCATCCTCTTGATAAAGTTTGTCACCGCCTTGGCCACCCAGCGCCCCACGACAAAAATGACAACGGCGGCAACAACTTTAAGTCCGTAAATGGTCAGCAATTCGTACACTTTCGCTAATATAGCGGATAAATCCATTTGCTTTTCTCCTTTACTTTATGAGGCAATGACTGCCTCTTTGTGATGGACAAAACCAATATTTTAAGGTGCGGACACCATTACGTGCGTTTTGAAAAAAGGCGGATTACCGGAAAAAATAATTCTTAATCTGAGAAACGCAAGCAAATGGCGGAATAAATACTCAACGGGCTGTTGCCTGAATCGATATTTTGTAATCGCAAATTTCGGTGAGTACTTC
>JAOZSC010000323.1 GCA_029939875.1 Desulfobacterales bacterium | reverse complement strand
TTGCTGTGAGAAAAGAGAGCGGCAAGAAAGCGGCAGCCAAAGCTACTGTGAAAAAAGAGAGTGGTAAGAAGGCGGCAGCCAAAGTGGCTGTAAAAAAGGAAAGCGGTAAGAAGACGATATCCAAATCGACTGCCCAAAAGAAGACGCCTGCAAAAAAACAGACCAAAAAAACGAATAAAAAGAAAGCGCCGGCAAGCAAAAAGGTCGAAAAATCCAAAAGTAACAGCAAGACAACCTTGAAAGCGATCAAGACCCTGCTGAGCAAAGGGAAGAAACAGGGATATTTAACCTACAACGAGATCAATGAATTGCTTCCTGAAGACATGCTTTCCCCCGAGCAGATCGATGAAACCCTGATGTTGTTTGACGAAAATGACATTGAAGTCGTTGATGAAAAGCAACAAAAAAAAGTGGCCAAGATCAAAAAGGCCAAAGAGAAAAAAATTACCGTCAGCAGGGTGGACAACTCCGAATTTGGAACCGTTACCGATCCGGTTAAAATGTATCTTCGCGAGATGGGTCTGGTGACGCTTTTAAGCCGGGAAGGTGAGGTTGAAATCGCCAAAAAGATAGAAGCCGGTGAACAGGAGGTACTACGGGCGCTGCTGGAAAGCATAACGGGTGCCGAGGCCATTATCGCTCTTGGCGGAAATATTGAAAACGGGGCATTGCGACCTAAATATGTGCTGCGCGATATCGATGAGGGCGATACCTACACCGACGAAATTATGCAGACTGAACAATTTCTGAGTGTTATCCGGTCCATCAAGCAGATCCACGAAGAAAACAAAGGTTTAAGAGAGCAACTGTTTTCCAACAAGCTGAAGTCTGAGGAGCAGCGTCGCCTGCGCAGAAGCGTATTGCGCCGGGTCAATAAAATTTTTTACCTGCTCAAGGACTGGCGGCTGGAACCCAGCGTTATCGATAGTATCGAAGCGAAAATCAGACAGCAAATTCAATGGTTTGGCGCTAGAAATAACGTGATTATCGAAATCGCCGAAATGCTCAATTCCCCTGTCAGAGAGCTTCACGACAACATGAAGACCAGGGCTAAATTTATAAAATGGTCTGGCTCCCGCTGCACACTGACCAAAGAGGATTTGGGAAATCTTCACAAAGAACTCAAAAGCATCCTGGAGGCCATTGAGGCCCGCGAAATTGAACTGAAAGCGAATCGCCGGGCTCTGAAACGAATCATCACCAGCGTGGAAGAAGGACGTTTTCGAGCAAAATTGGCGAAAAGTGAGCTTACCAAGGCCAATTTGCGGTTGGTGGTCAGCATCGCAAAAAAATATACCAACCGCGGACTGCAATTTCTGGATTTAATCCAGGAGGGCAATATCGGCCTGATGAAAGCCGTTGACAAGTTCGAGTATCGACGGGGGTATAAATTCAGCACCTATGCCACCTGGTGGATCCGGCAGGCCATCACGCGGGCAATAGCCGATCAGGCCCGAACCATCCGCATTCCGGTGCATATGATTGAAACGATCAATAAACTTATACGGACCTCACGCTATCTGGTGCAAGAACAGGGCCGAGAGCCCACTCCCGAGGAAATTGCCGGTAAAATGGAGATTCCACTGGAAAAAGTGCGCAAGGTTCTAAAGATCGCCAGGGAACCGATTTCACTGGAAACTCCCATCGGGGAAGAAGAAGACAGTCATCTGGGAGATTTTATCGAAGATAAAAAGTTCATGCTGCCCTCGGATGCCGCCGTCAACATGAACCTGGCTGAACAGACGCGAAAGGTTCTGGCAACCTTGACGCCGCGCGAAGAAAAAGTACTGCGCATGCGATTCGGCATCGGAGAAAAAGCCGACCACACCCTTGAAGAGGTTGGCCAGGATTTTGCCGTCACCCGCGAGCGTATCCGGCAGATCGAAGCCAAAGCCCTAAGGAAACTGCGGCATCCGACCCGAAGTCGCCAGCTAAAGAATTTTATCGAAACCTGAATTGAGAGCTTCAAATTTTAAAAAGAGCGGATTGACAAACCCATGGGAAAACGTTAGCTTGCTGGTTGCCATGTTGTTTATGCAACATTGGGGTGACACAGATGGGCCCATAGCTCAGCTGGCAGAGCCACCGGCTCATAACCGGTAGGTCCCTGGTTCGATCCCAGGTGGGCCCACTTTTCACCTCACGGGCAAGCGTGTGTGATCACGGGGGCCGATGTTTAACCGAGTACCGCGCAACCGCTTGAAGCCCCTCCGGCCAGAGACCGGTATGACCGTTGATTTCATGTGATCAGTAACAGCGCAACCGGGGGGGGGTGGGGCGTCTCAGCGTACAGGCGTGGGCTGACAGCGGCCCGCGCTTTTTTATTGAAAGATCGTTGCTTCAGTTTGCTGCCGCTATAAGATTAAAGGCCCGTCCCATTTTGTTTACGATCATTCAGGGTGACAGCGATGACCACAACCGTTGCAGACATAATTCGCATACTGGACCACATGATGCCCCCGGCCCTTGCCCAGCAGTGGGATAACGTGGGCCTGCAGGTGGGTGATCCCGGGCGCAAGGTACGGCGCGTGTGGATTGCGTTGGACCCAACTGCCCAGGTTGTCCGGGCGGCATGCCGGAACAAGGTGGACATGCTGGTTACGCATCATCCGTTGATTTTCAAACCGTTGAGCTGCGTTAATTTTCGTCGGCCTGTCGGGGCGATTATCGAACAGGCCGCGCAAAATCGGCTGGCGATTTTTGCCGCCCATACAAACCTGGACAGCGTTGCCGGCGGTATCAATGACATCCTTGCCCGGCGTATTGGGCTGCAGAATCTGCAGCCCCTGGAAGCGGCTGCCCAGGGAACCGGCACCAGCGCCGGCGAAGGTATTGGCCGGGTAGGAGACCTGGAAGGTGCAATTGAGCTGGAATCACTGGTTTTGAGAATCAAAGAGGCCCTGGGGCTGGAAAGGATTCGGTTTGCCGGGGATCGCACCTTGCCGGTTGAAAAAGCAGCGGTTTGCAGTGGCAGCGGCAGCGGACTGCTGCCGGCATTTTTTAATTCCGGCGCCCAAGCCTATATCAGTGGTGATTTGAGATATCACGATGCCAGGGACGCCGAAGCGTCTCACCTCGGTCTGGTCGATATCGGGCATTTTGCCTCTGAACATCTGATCGTTGAGGTGCTCGCAGAGCGGCTGGGAAAAATAGTCGCCGATAAAAATATGAACGTCACCGTCCAGGCGTGTGATCTTGAAGTAGATCCTTTCGAGTACAGGTAAAACGCAATCCCATAATTGAAAGAACTGGAAACCGTATGCCGAAAATCACCAAAGAGCAAATCGCCACGTTTGTCAAGTTGCAGCAAATCGATATGGAAAGCAGCCAGATAAAGGCCCGGTTGCGAGATGTGCCCGCTCAAATCAGCGAACTGGAACGGGGGGTTGAAGAATTTACGAGCCACATCGAGGATAAGAAAAATACCATCGAAGAACTTAAAAAACAATATCGCAACTATGAATCCGACGTCCAGGCCAATCTTGCCAAAATTGCCAAGAGCCAGGAGAAACTGCGGGCGGTTAAAACCAACAAGGAATACCAGTCGTCGCTGAAAGAAATCGATGATATAAAGCTGAAAAATGTTGCTCTAGAAGATGAGATGCTGGAATTTTTAGAACAGATTGACGCTGCTGAAAAAGCACTGGAAGAAACCGGGCAGCACTATGCCGAAATCGTAGATGATGCCCGGCAGGAAAAACAAACAGTCGAGCAGGAAGCTGAGAAAAGCAAAGCCTATCTCCGGCAGCTTGAATCCGAACGCGAAGAGATTTGTGCGCGACTCGATTCCAATCTGTTTGAAATTTTCAAAAGTGTTCAGGCGGTCCAACCCAACGGCGTTGCCATTGTAGAAGTCAGCAGTGCCGTCTGCCAGGGATGCAATCTTAACATTCCGCCCCAGCTTTACAACGAGCTTTATCGTTGTGACAGCTTGAAATATTGTCCCAACTGTGAGAGGATTATTTAC
>JAOZSC010000322.1 GCA_029939875.1 Desulfobacterales bacterium | reverse complement strand
GCGGCGGCCTCTTCCATTTTTATCGTCTGCTTTTCTTCGGTTTCCGGGTTTATCACCCATGCCAGCCTGGCGGCGGTAAACTGGAAGTTTGTACTGCTGGCCGGTCTTTTTTCCTTTGCCGGCGGTCAGATCGGCTCCCGGATCATGGCCGAAAAACTGCGCGGGCGTACCATCCGCATTATGTTCGGTATTCTTCTGCTGCTGTTTTGCGTCAAACTGTTTCAACGAGCATTGTTTTAAAAGGAGTTTCAATGCGAACATTTCTGGACTGTTACCCCTGTTTTTTAAACCAGGCGCTGCGCGCCGGGCGCCTGGCCACCGATGATGAAACGCAAATCAAACGCCTGCTCGATGAAGTCGGCGGCATGCTCAAAACAATTCCCATAGAAAGCTCGCCTGCGGAAACCGGCCGGCTTATTTACCGCAAGGTTAGTGAAATTACGGCCAACCCGGATCCCTACCGGCAGGTCAAAGAGCGCAATATTCACAAGGCGCTTGGTCTTTACCCGGGCCTGAAAAAAATTGTCGCCCAATCGGATGATCCCTTGCTGACCGCCCTAAGGATTGCCATTGCCGGCAACGTAATCGACCTCGGGGCACCCGGCGAATTTGATATTGAAAAAGAAATCGAAGATGTGCTGGAAAAGCCTTTTGCCATTAGCGATTATAAGATCTTTAAAGATCATCTTCAACATGCCCGCAGCGTGCTTTACCTGGCCGACAACGCCGCTGAATGTGTTTTTGACCGCATCCTGATCGAGGAGATGAAAAAACCGGTAACTTTTGTTGTCCGGGAGCGGCCGGTGATTAATGACGCCACCCGCGAAGACGCCCTGAAGGCCGGCCTGGGCGAGCTGTCCACCGTGGTTTCTTCCGGAACCGATGCCCCCGGGACGGTTCTGGAAACCTGCTGCCGGGAATTTAAAGAATTGTTTTACCGCTCGGAATTTATTATCAGCAAGGGGCAGGGAAATTATGAGGCCCTTTCCGGGCAGCAGCGTCCCATTTTTTTCATGCTCAAGGCCAAGTGCTCCGTGGTCGCCGCGGATCTGGGGGTGGCCGTAGGGGATATCATTTTGAAAGACATCAATGCCTGATCGAGTTGGAATATGAATTGCACGGGAAAAGGCTTTATCCAGGTATATACTGGAAACGGCAAAGGCAAAACCACGGCTGCTTTTGGACTGGCGCTGCGGGCCGCCGGCGCGGGGATGAAAATATTCATTGTCCAGCTAATGAAAGATTACCCTTACAGCGAACTGGAAAGCCTGCAGCGGCTGCAACCGGAGATTGAACTGGAGCACTTCGGAAACGACGCCTTTGTTTTCCGAAAAGAACCCCCGGGCAAAGAAGATCTTCACGCCGCCCGGCAGGCCCTGGTGCGGGGAAGGCAGGCGATGTTGAGCGGTCAATACGATCTGGTCGTATTCGACGAGATCTGCGTGGCGATTTATTTCGGGTTGCTATCCGTACAGGATGTGCTTAAGCTGATGGATGAAAAGCCGGTCATCGTGGAGCTGATTCTCACCGGCCGCTATTGCCCGGCAGAAATAATTACCAGAGCGGACCTGGTTTCTGAAATGCGCGAGGTGAAGCACTACTATCAGCAAGGTGTTATGGCAAGAAAGGGTTTTGAATGCTGACGTGTCGGCACCCTGCACACGGATAAACAAAATGGACGGAATGCAGGGCAAGTAAGGAGGGTTAAATGTATTTGTTTGGACGAAAGCTTACAGAGGAAAAAATACAGGCCCGGGCCAGGAATCGCCGGGTGCACATGGCCAATGAACGAACCTTCCTGGCCTGGATTCGCACCAGCATCGGGATTATGGCGTTCGGATTTATCATCACCAAATTTTTTGCTGCCTCCGCGTTCAACCAGGCAACTGTTGCACAATCCACGATTGAGAGCTTCAACGACTATGCTTTTCTGGGTATTTTTCTGGTGTTTCTAGGAGCGGCTGCGGGGTTTCTGGCGGTCTACCGTTACCTTGTCACCGAAAAACAAATCATAGAAGGCACCTACCGGCCGTCGATTGCCAGCGATGTGATGGTTGCCATCTTGCTGGGTTCCATCGGCCTGCTGCTGGTTGTTTATCTGATCAAAACGCTCTAGCAACCGGAGCCGGCATCTCACCTGAAAAAACTGCATACAAAATCAATCCGTTATTTTTCACCTTGGTTTAGTACAAAGACAGCAATTTCAACAAAAACCAAATTCCAGTACAAGAATTATCATAAACTCCTTTTATTGATTGCGGCCAGCAGTGGCACCGACACTGAATGCTTTCGGTGAATAAAATCTAATCCACCGGATCTGACGGGGTGATGTGGATCCGGGCCTCATTCACACCCGCAACGGATTGCGCGGCTTTTTTCAATTCCTCGGTGATCGCTGGTTGCCGGGCTTCAGGGGCTGCTGTTTTTATGTCCACAATACCATTTAACGCGTGGACTTCAACATCCGGTTCGGAGGCTACAAGGGCAGCCTTTACTGCCGCGGCCAGTGCCAGGTCTTCCATGGCCCTTTGAGATTCGCCGGTTTTTTTGAAATGTTCCAGGACGGCGGTGTTGCAGATGATTTCCACCGCATCGTCGGTGGTAATTTTTTTGATGTGAAGGGTCATGTCGTAAAGGCTCGGGTCCCGGGTATCAATACCGTACAGGTAGTGACTCCATTTTCGTCTTTCCTCATCATCTTTTCTGAGCAGTTGAGCGGCTTGTTGGGCACTGATCCCTTCGCGTTCCATTTCATTTTTTACGCGGTCATCAAAATCCGCGAGGATACGCACTTTGAGCACGTGGGAGACTTTTTTGACAAAAAAATGGCCGGCCAACCCACAATAGACCACGTTGTCTTTAACCAGGTGCCGGCAAATAGCTGCCTGGGAAAATGCGATGTATTTTTCTTTGCCATAAACAAATCGGTCCAGGATGGACGGGGCATCGTGGATAGCTCGTACCAGTTTGATTTCCGGAATATTAAATTCTTTCGAGGCCTCCAGCAGCACATCACGGGAGATGCACTCGTATCCTAATCGTTGCGCTACCTTTTCACTTACCTCTTGGCCCTTGCTGAACGATCCCCTGGAAATTGTAATGATTGCCATTTTAGCCCTCCTTCAGGCATGCGGTTTTCAGCCATTGGCACAAATATTTTTCTACATCCACGGCCATGTCCTGTAAAGAGATTTTTCATGGCAGATCAAGTTTTATTCCATTCCGGTTTCTTTCACCTATTTTCAAATTTTCAAATGCATTATCCTGGTCAAAGTGTGGAGTTTTGCGCACACTTGGGGGTAAAAAAATGCTCGGTCCTCATAAAACGCACCGCAAAAAAACCTATATCCCATTGAATTAACGCGATTAATATTAAATAACATCCCTGGCGGCAATTAATAAAAAAATGTCCAAAAAAAAGTACATTTTCTCTTTACAAACCTAAAAACATCTGCTATAAATATAAATCACAATCTGGATAGCAACCGGGTTGTCAGCCGTGCGGTGATTGCGAAAACCTGTCACCGACACCTGAAAGTGGGATTAAGGGAACAGTAGCCCCAATCCATATAGCAATTATATAATCTCCCAAACTGAAATCCGAAGGAGACTTTGCCCTCCTTCGGATTTCCACTTTTTAGTGAGTGGGTTTGAATTTTTCCCGACAGGCACTCCCTATCCACCATCCACATGAATTTTCCGGTTTAACGACAGGGCCCTGCTGTTAATGAAGGTCAGTGTCCGTACCGGCCGGAATCAACCAATCAACCGAATCACTCAATTTCGAATACGAAAGAGAGCTCATATCAATGAATAGTGGATGGCATGATCCGCATTCAAATTCATGTGTATCTGCGACTCATTGACCCGGACAGAATTGTTTGATATAGAACAATTTCAACAGGTTCATAATATTTTTTTACTATCGTTACAGATGAAACGGCTGGCAGAGGAAATCGGAGGGGAGTAAACAA
>JAOZSC010000321.1 GCA_029939875.1 Desulfobacterales bacterium | reverse complement strand
CCTGGGTCTGGCAACTCTGTGCGGGGGAGGCGGGGTGTCGATGGCGTGCGCGATAGAGTTGGTTTAGGGAAATCCCCCCCGGCGCCCTTGTTGAAAAAAGGAGCAAATTGTTGGCTCTGCTTCAGAAAAGTGGGACTAGCTATCCCCCCTTATTTTAAAGAGACCGAGGCATCCTCCCCCCTTTCTTAAAAGGGGGGCCGGGGGGGATTTTACACTCATCAAAGGAGGTTGAAAATGAAAAAAACTGGATTGCGAGAGCTGTGTATTCTGATAATGATGCTGTTTCCCGTTGCCCTGATGGCAGCGGACTATGTGGTTCAGGCTGATGCGCTCTTTGCCCAGGGCGGACTTGCAAACTACCAGCAGGCCATTGATTTGTACAAAAAGGCGCTGGCCGCCAATCCCGACAGCTATGAAGCCAACTGGAAATGTGCCCGGGCATATCGGGAATACGGCAACAAAGCCAAATCCCAAAAAGTCGAAGACTGGGAAGACATCTGCGCCAAATACGGCAAAGAAGGTATGAATTATGCCCAGAAAGCCATTGAGCTGGGACCTGAGAAACCCGACGGTCACTATTATTACGGTTTGAATGTGGGGATTTATTCCGACGGGGTCAGTATTTTTACGGCCTTATCCGAGGGCCTGAAAGACAAAACCCAGAAAAGCTTTGAAAAAACCTATGCCATCGACAAGATGTACAAAGAGGCCGGACCGATGCTTTCGCTGGGCCGCTTCTGGGCGGTGCTGCCCTGGCCCCTGCGGGACCGTAAAAAATCGTTGAAATATTACCGGGAATACCAGACCACCCGGTATTTCGCCGATAATATGGAAGCTCACGTCTACCTCGGTGAGTTGCTGATCCAGATCGGTGGAGACAAAAACAAGGCCGAAGCCAAGGGCTACCTGGAAAAAGCTGTCGGATCCGATGACCCGTATTTCAGGGACAAGGCCAGGGAGCTGCTGAAGGAATTATAGGGTTTGTCAGTGGTCCGTTGCGGGTTGTCCGTTGCAACAGACAAAAAACAACTGACAACTGACCAATTGAATTTTACTTCAATTAAGGTGATGCCATGCCAGATCCATACGCCCAGAAACCCTGGCTGAAACATTATGATGACCACGTACCGCAACACCTGGAATATCCGCGAAAAACCTACGCGCAAATGTTCCGCGAAGGCACCACGTACCGGCCTGCCGCTGTGGCCATCCATTACCTGGGCCGGCAAATCACCTTTCACGAACTGGATACACTTTCCAACCGTTTTGCGCACTTTCTAAAAAAAAGCGGATTGAAGCCAGGTGATACGGTGGGAGTCCACCTGCCCAACATCCCGGCCTATTACATTGCCATTATCGGCATCCAGAAAGCCGGCTGTGTGCTGACCGGTGTCAGCCCCCTGCTGCAACCCGGGGAGCTGGAATACCAGCTTAACGATTCCGGCACCCGACTGCTCGTCACCCTGGACGCACTGTTCGACCGGGTGGCGTCGGTAGTTGAAAAAACCGGCGTTCAAACCGTGGCCGTCGCCGGCATCGGCGATTTTCTTTCCCCGCTCAAACGCTTTTTCGGCCGACTGCTGAAAAAAATCCCCACCGGCCATATGCAACCCATCACCAATGTCACGGTGGGTCGCTTGCTGGACTTTTTACGGCAGGCACCAACAGACAGCATCGAGGAGCCGTTAGACCCGGCGGCCCCCTGCCTGATGCAGTATACCGGCGGCACCACCGGACCGCCTAAAGGTGCGCTTTTGACCCACAAAAATATTGTTTCCCAGATGGTCCAGGTGAACACCTGGCTGGACATGCAACCCGACGAGCCCGTTACCCTTTTATCTGCATTTCCTCTCTTCCATCAGGCCGGTCTTTTTCTTGCCATGAACACCATGGCCATTGGCGGCTGCCAGGTGGTGATCGTCAACCCCCGGGACCTGGACTTTATCATTTCGGCCATGACCAGATACCGTCCTGATGCCGTCGTGAATGTGCCCACCATTTACCTCGAGCTGCTTAAAAAACCCAAATTTCGGTCGCTGGATTTTTCGGGCCTGCAGTGGTTTCTCAGCGGAGCCGCCCCTTTTCCTCCGGAGTACATCAAAGAGTTTGAAACTGTAGTCGGCAGCGGAAAACTGGTGGAGGTCCTGGGAATGACCGAAACCAGCCCCGTGCACATGAGCCTGCCGCGCTACGGCAAAAAAAAACCGGGTTCGGTCGGCATCCCCCTGCCGGACACCGAGGTCAAACTGGTGGATCCGCAAACCGGGGAAACAGTGCCGGTGGGAGAGCCCGGAGAACTGGCAGTCAAGGGGCCGCAAGTGTTTACCCTGGGATACCACAACAGGCCCGAAGAAACGGCCCACACCCTGCGCGACGGGTGGATATTCACCGGTGACATCTGCACAATGGATGAAGACGGCTATTTTTTCGTGGTCGACCGACTCAAGGACATGGTCATTGTCTCGGGCTACAAGGTGTTCACGCGAACCGTGGACGATGTTTTGATGGCGCACCCGGATGTGGATATGGCCGCCACCATCGGCCTGCCGGATCCCAGCCGGCCCGGTTCTGAAATCGTTGCCACCGCCGTGGTGCTTAAAGCCGATGTTGCTGAAAATGATGACACCCGGAAAAAAATCATCGCTTACATGCGTGAAAAGGTGGCAGCGTACAAGGTTCCGAAAAAAATTGAATTTATGAAAGAACTTCCCCTGAGTGCTGTAGGAAAGGTGCTGAAACGCCAACTGAGAGAAAAAATGAAAGGGGCTGAATGAATACACACCAACTTTTCAATCCCGAAAAACGCAGCAAATCCCTGCTGGTATTTCTGGGCTGCCTGGCGATTCTGGTGGCAGCCGCTGTGCTGGCCTCTTTGACCCAGGAAAGTTTCGGCCGGGTGGCCGTCTCCAACGTGACCTATCCCAATTTCAACGCAATTTTGATCCGGGCCAAGCTTTTTAAGCCCCTGATCGCCTCCGAAGCCCACCCGGTGCCCGGAATTGTCTACATCCACGGCTATCAGAACAACCGTGAGACCAGCGATGCCTACTGTATCGAGCTGGCCCGGCGAGGATTCGCGGTGCTGGCCATCGATGCCATCGGCCGGGGAAACTCGGGCATCCCCAACGATTTGCAGGCGCCTGATTTTGACAAAACATACGGTGGCCGGAGTTCCTTGAAATATCTCAAGTCCCTGCCCTTTGTCGAGGCCAATGCGGTGGGTCTCATGGGCCACAGCATCGGGGCCTCCATCGTCTACCACATGGCGCTCAAAGACCCTTCCGTCAACGCCCTGGTGATCTCCGGTTTTGCCTACACCATGGATGCCACCGTCACACGGCCCAAAAACATGCTGATGATCTTCGGCCGCTACGATGAATACCGGGCCCGCATGACCGGCACCCGTAATTTCGAAAAAGAATGGATGCGCAGCGAACGAACCCGCAAGGTGTTCGGTGCCGGCAATCTACAGCCGGGAAAAACCTATGGGGATTTTACCAGCGGCAGCGCTCGCCGGGTCTTTATCCCGCCGGTCACCCACCTCCAGGAATCCCACAATGGCGCCGCCATTGCCGAAGCCCTCGAGTGGATGCGCCAGGCGCTGCATCCGCCGCCGCAATACTGGATTCCGACCAGCCGACAGATCTGGCCGATAAAAGAATGGGCCACCCTGACGGCCATGCTGGCCTGCCTGGCCTCGCTGCTGCCGTTAGGACTTTTGCTGCTCAGGGCACCGTTTTTCCGCTCGCTGCAGGGACCGGCAAGCGGCAGTTATGCCTGCAGCCGCGCGACCTATTTTCGACTGACCACACTCAACGGGCTGCTCATGTGGCTCTATTTGCCGCTGATATTTGTGCTTTTCGGCATCCACGTATACCTGGTTAAAATTGACCGGGCCTTCCCCCTGATGATGGTCAACGGCATCGTCTGGTGGTTTGTCTGGATCAACATCATCGGCTTTGTAATTTTCCGGTT
>JAOZSC010000320.1:773-3983 GCA_029939875.1 Desulfobacterales bacterium | reverse complement strand
GCCGTTGTCGATATAACGTTGAAAAAAACATTGAAAATTGCAGTGCGGGACCTGGTAGCACATGTGCTGTCCGGCGGCGATCTGGCGTTTGATTTTTTTTCACCGGCCCGCCCCCTGGAGGCCATCCGCATCCATCAACAAATTCAGCAATCTCGCCCGCCGAGCTACCGGGCAGAAGTGGCCGTTTCCCATAAGGTTGAAACCGAGCTGTTTGCGTTGACCATCGGCGGCCGGATTGACGGTCTGTACCCGGATGGCGACCGGGTGCTGATAGAAGAAATAAAGACCACCACCGCCAGCCTGGAATACTTTGCCGAACATGAAAATCCCATCCACTGGGGTCAGGCCAAATGCTATGCCTATATTTATGCCTATGACCACAGCCTGGCTGAAATTGACGCGCAGCTGACCTACTACCAGATGGACACGAGCGAAACTCGTCAATTCCGTCGATCTTTTACGCTGGCTGAGCTGGAAACGTTTTTCGAAAACCTGGTCGCCGGCTACCTGCAATGGGCAAAAACCATTATTCGCTGGAGCCTTTTGCGCAATGCATCCATCCGCAAGCTTTCATTTCCTTACCCCCGCTATCGACCGGGACAGCGCTACATGGCAGTGCAAGTGTACCGTACGGTCAGGGACAGCGGCCAGTTGCTGGCACAGGCTGCCACGGGAATTGGCAAAACCATGGCCGCTGTTTTTCCGGCTGTCAAGGCGTTGGGCGAAGATTTGACAGAAAAAATTTTTTACCTGACCGCCCGCACTACCGGTCGGGTAGCGGCTGAAAAAGCGCTGGATGAACTGCGCAGCACAGGGCTCAAACTCAAATCCCTGACGCTGACCGCCAAGGACAAAATTTGCTTTGAACCCGATAGTGCCTGCAACCCGGATGAATGTGAATTTGCCCACGGCCATTTTGACCGGCTCGGCGACGCCCTCAACGAAATGTTCCACCGGGATGCCTTTACCCGACAGGCGATGGAAGAGGTGGCCCGGACTCACCGGGTGTGCCCGTTTGAATTTTCCCTGGAGCTGTCGCAGTGGGCGGACTGCATCATCTGCGATTACAATTATGCGTTTGATCCGCGGGTTTTTTTACGCCGCTTTTTCCTGGAAGAAAAAGGCAGCTACACGTTTTTAGTCGATGAGGCCCACAACCTGGTGGATCGTTCACGGGAGATGTTTTCGGCTGAAATTTTCAAGCAACCGTTTCTGGACGTGCGCCGCGCCGTGGGAAAAGAGCTTGGGGGGGTATACCGCAGCCTCGGCAAGGTCAATTCCTGGATGGTCCGGGCCCGAAAAAAGTGCGCCCAAAACAGTTCCCAACGCCATGAAAGACAGCCGCCCGATGACCTGTTTCCCCTGTTGCGCACATTTTTAAAAACCACCGAGCGCTGGCTGGCGGGCAATACCAAAACCGCATTTCGCGAAGATCTGCTGGAACTGTTTTTTGCCGTTTCCGGTTTTATGCGCGTTGCTGAACAATATGACAGTACGTATGCCACTTGTTTCGAAAAAATAAAAAAAGACCTCCGGCTCAAACTGTTTTGCATCGACCCCTCCATACAGTTGGAAGAGGCCCTGACCCGCTGCCGGGCAGCTGTGTTTTTCTCAGCAACCATGACCCCCATGACCTATTTTCAAAAAATCCTGGGCTGCAAACAAGAGGCTGCCCGGCTGATCCTACCGTCACCGTTTCCCCCCGGCAATCTCGCACTTTTCGTTTCCGACCGCGTTTCCACCCTCTACCGGCACCGGGAACAGACCCGCCGGCAGGTTCTGGAAGCTATCTGCACCCTGGTCAACCAAAAAAAGGGGAATTACCTGGTTTTCTTTCCCTCTTACGAATACATGCAGATGGTGGCCGCATCTTTTGAAGCCGATTGCCCAGGCAGCGAAGCAATGATTCAAACTCCAGGCATGAGCGAAGCGCAACGGGAAGCCTTCCTGCGATGTTTCGGACAGGAGCGCCCACACAGCCTGGTGGGTTTTGCCGTCATGGGCGGCATCTTCGGCGAGGGGATTGACCTGGTGGGGGAACGGCTGTCAGGCGCAGTGGTGGTGGGCGTCGGCCTGCCCGCAATTTGCCTTGAAAGAGAATTAATCCGGGAGCATTTCAGCGCCACCCTGCACGCCGGTTTTGAATATGCCTACCAGTATCCGGGAATCAACCGGGTGTTTCAAGCCGCCGGCCGGGTGATTCGCACCGAAGCCGACCGGGGGGTCGTCTTTCTCATCGATCAGCGCTATGGCACCCACCGGTACCGCCGTCTGCTTCCCGAACAGTGGCGCCCCGTGAAGGTCGCAACCAGTCGGCAGCTGGCAAAAAACCTGCAGACGTTCTGGACCCCGGAAAATTGACTGTTTCCCGGTTTGGGCTTACTGCCAGCTTCCTGGCTTCCCAGCCTTCTGGCCTCCCAGCTTCCTGTCAACGCCGGTATTTTCCCATCAACTGGGCCTGGGCCAGAATATGATCCTGCATGGCCGCTTCCAGTTGGGCCTTGGTGGCCCCGCTTGCAAGCTCAAGCTCAGTGTCCAGAGCGTAAAAATTGAAAAAATAGCGATGGGTTCCTCCCGGCGGGCAGGGCCCGCCGTAGCCCAGCCGACCAAAATCATTGGTTCCATGCCTGGCACCGCCCGCCAGCTCGGCATCGGAGGAAATTTTCGTCGGCAGTCCCATCTGCCCGGTCGGAAGGTTAAAAAGCACCCAGTGCACCCAGGTCCCCATCGGGGCATCCGGATCATCGCAAATAAGCGCCAGGCTGCGGGTGCCATCGGGAACGCCGCGCCACGAAAGTTCCGGAGAAATATCCGCTCCGTCACAGGTATATTTCCGGGGAATCATCTGTCCTTCGGAAAATACAGAACTTGAAATTTGAAGTGTCATTTTGCCTCCTCCCTCTGCCATGGTCGAGATCAATAAAAAAAGTGCCGCCACCAACACACTCACAAAAAATGCAAAGCTATTTTTTTTCAACGCCGCCACCTCCCTTCATTCCACCTCGTCGCGCTTAAATTTAGCGTAATTCAGTTAAAAATGTCAATGGGTTCAATCCTGTTGGGGAGTGTGAATTGACACCATTGTCAATTGTCAATATAATAAACACAGGTTAAAATGAGGGGAGTCATTTGTTACTGGAGGATCCGGTGAAACTCTTTTGGATAATCGTTTTTGCACTGCTGATCGCAGCCTTCACGGCACCTCTGAAC
>JAOZSC010000320.1:0-763 GCA_029939875.1 Desulfobacterales bacterium | reverse complement strand
AGTCAACGGGTTGAATCCTGTTGGGGGGTAAGAATTGACACCCTTGTCGATTATCAATATAATAAAAGAAGAAAGTTACGTTATTTGTTACGGGAGGATCCGGTGAAACTTTTTTGGATAATCGTTTTTGCACTGCTGATCGCAGCCTTCACGGCACCTCTGAACGCGCAGAAGCTTTATACCTGGAGCGATGAAGACGGCGTACTGCATATCACCGATCAGCCCCCGCCAAAAAATGTCCGCATCAAGAATGTGATGCCCTACCGGGAAAAAACGCCCCAGGAGCTCGAACAAATTCAGCGGGACTGGGAAAAAAGCCAGCAGGAACTCGAACAGGCAGAAAAGCGCAGACAGGCCCGCAAGGCTGAAATTCAGGCCCGCAAGGCTCAGCAGCAGGCCCAGCAGGCCGCAAAGCAGGCCAAGGAAGAATACGAGTACAACCAGCAATATATCCGCCGGCTCAGCAGCACCAAGGACAAGCGCAAGCAGTTTCGAAAAAAGATTCAGCGGTTGAAAAAGGAAACCGAAGCCTCCCAGGCTGCGGCCGAAAAAGCGGCCGCTGCTGCTGCCAAAGCCCGGCAGCAGGCCGAAGCGGCAAAACTATCACCATAGGACAATGGGGCCGTCTGTCGTCGGTCCGCAGGTTGCGACTTTTGCCTTGACAAGAACCATCTACCCCCTTTATTTTGCCAACCAAAACATCAGCCAATTTCCCCGCTACCGGGAGTCGATTGACAGAATTCGTTAAAACTGGAACTTTCCT
>JAOZSC010000319.1 GCA_029939875.1 Desulfobacterales bacterium | reverse complement strand
TAGTAAATATTTTTATTTACCGGCGGTATAATGTCGTCAACATATAAAAATATATGCCATCAGTATATTTTAGCTTATCAATAGGACTCCCTTTCCAGCCGCTTGAAGATAAATGACAGTTGTTTTTGATTTAATTCTCCCACGTTTTCGTTGATCCACTTCAGGTCCCCCGAGGCGATGGCCGCTTTGGCGTCACTGATGAGCTGGTAATTGTTCAGGGCCTCGGAGCCCAGTTCCATTAAATCGTCCCAAAATTTTTCGTCGTCCGCCGCATGGCTTAAGACGCCGAGCACTTCCCGCTTTTGAATCAGCGAGAAAAGCTGAAACGGTCCGGCATCATGGCGTCTGAGAACCTCGTCGATGGCAGTTTTTATCTGGTCATCGGTAAAGGGTTTGGGCAGAAAGTCGTGGGCCCCCAGGGCCAGGGCCTCATCTGCGATGGGCTGGGTGCCCACCCCCGTGATGACGATGACCTGCGTTTTGGGCTTTTTTTCCTTCACTTGCCGAATGACTTCCATGCCGTTGATGCCGGGCAACTTCAGGTCGGCGATCAATAAATTGTAGTGTTTCTGATCAAACAATTCCAGGGCGGCCTCACCGGTTTCGGCAACATCGACATCATAGCCGGCTTCGGACAGAATCATGTCCAGGGCAGAGGAGATGGTCGGATCGTCTTCCATTACGAGGATACGTATTTTTTTCATGGCAATTTCCTCCTGACAGCAGTTTATGTTTTAGGCCGTCAGTTTTTCCACCTTGACGGCACTGACCTTGAACTCGGGGATCTTGGCCAGAGGGTCGACGGCTTCCGCATTGGTCAGTACATTGGTCGGGTTTTCACCAAAGTGGATCGGCAAAAACAGGGTGCCGGGTTCCACGGACTCGCTCAACCGGGCGGGGGCTTCCATGCGGCCGCGACGCGAGGACAACACCAGCATATCCCCTTGTTTGACGCCCAGGGATCCGGCATCCTTTGGGTTGATGCTCACGTAGCCAGTGGTTTGTTCGATATCCAGATGGGGAGAAACGCGGGTCATCGTGCCGGTGTGAAAATGGGCAAACATCCGTCCGGTGGTCAGAAAGTACGGGTATTGCTCATCGGGCAATTCGGCCGGGTCCTGGTACTCAATGGCGTGAAACTTTCCTTTGCCCCGTGTAAACTGGTGTTTGTGCAGGTAAGGGGTCCCGGGATGATCATGGTCCGGACAGGGCCATTGCAGGCCGTCAATGCCCAGACGCTGGTAATTCATTCCGGCGTAACTCTTGGTCAGGGCAGTCATTTCGTCAAAGATTTCTTCCGGGTCGCTATAGTCCATTTTGTAGCCCATGGCGGTGGAAAGCCGGCGGATAATCTCCCAGTCCGGCAGCGATTGGCCGATGGGCTCGATGGCCTTGTGAATGCGCATGCAGCGACGTTCGGTATTGGTGAAGGTACCCTCTTTTTCGGCCGATGAAGCGGCGGCCAGCACCACGTCGGCCACCTGGGCGGTTTCCGATAAAAACAGTTCCTGGACCACCAGAAACTCAAGGTTTTTCAATGCATGACTCAGATGGTTCCAGTCCGGATCGCTGAGCTTTGGATTTTCACCGATAATCAACAGGCCCTTGAGTTTGCCTGCCAGCATGGCCGGGACCATGTCGGTGATAGTAAGACCCGGTTTAAAGGAAAGCTTGCGGTCCCAGGCCTTGGAAAATTTTTCCACCACCTCGGGGTCGCTGACTTTCTGGTACCCGGGAAATACATCCGGCAGCCCGCCCATGTCACAGGCCCCCTGGACATTATTCTGGCCCCGCAGGGGGTTGACCCCGCCGCCGTAAACGCCTACGTAACCGCACAGCATGGCCAGGTTGCAGCAGGACTTGACATTGTCCACGCCTGTGGTGTGCTGGGTGATCCCCATGGCGTAAAGCAGTGAGCCGGGCTGGCTCGTGGCATATAGCTTGGCCATGCGCTTAAGATCGGCAGGCGCCACGCCGGTGATGGTCTGGACCCGTTCAGGCGTGTAGGCGGCCACTGTTTTTTCGAGCTGCTCATAGTCTTCGGTTCTATCGGCAATGTAATCTTTGGCCTGCCAGCCGTTTTTGATGATTATGTGCATCATGCCGTTGAGCAGGGCTACATCGCTTCCCAGGCGTTGCTGCACCGCCACATCCGCAAAACGGCTCAGCTGGATGTTGCGCGGATCGGCCACGATGAGTCGGGCCCCTTTTTCCTTGGCCCTGAAGATGCGCCGCGAAATCAGCGGATGGCAGGCGGTGGTGTTGGAGCCGATCACAAAGATGCAGCCGGCATCTTCGATCTCGGCAATCGCGTTGGTCATCGCCCCACTGCCGAAGGCGGCGGCCAGACCGGCCACCGTGGAGGAATGTCACAGTCGGGCGCAGTGATCCACATTGTTGGTGCCGATCACCGCCCGGGCGAATTTTTGAGCCAGGTAATTTTCCTCATTGGTCAGCTTGGCCGACACCAGCACACCGACGCTGTCCGGTCCGTATTTTTGGATGATCTCGCTGAACCGATCGGCCGTCAGTCCGATGGCCTCATCCCACTCAGTGGTGATAAATCGTCCGGAGGTTTTCACCAGCGGTTTTTTCAGACGCATGAAGCTGTTGACATGCTCATGCAGGTTCCAGCCTTTGATGCACAGCTTGCCTTCATTGACCGGATGGGTTTTCAGGGGCAGGGTGCTGTTGATTTTCCCGTCAATGACTTCAAAGAGAATGCCACAGCCGGTTCCACAGTAAGAACATACCGAGGGGACTATCTTACACTGCATTTGTAACTCCTAATTTTGCGTTTCAACGCTTTCCAGCGGTTTCGGCTCCAGGGTGACGGTATCTCCTAGAATGTTAAAGGGAGATTGCTGCGCGCTGGCGCCGGTTTGATAATCAAAAACATTGACAACGATTTCATTAACCTTGCGGTACAGCAGCCGCAGCGGGATGTCCACCGGGCAGGCATCCTCACACAGCCCGCAGTCGATGCAGCGGCCGGCCATGTGCACCGCTCTGACCAGATGAAAAATCGGAATTTCCGGCGGCAGCGTACCGGGATCGACAAGCTCCTTGTGTTCCAGGCTGCATTCGGTGCAGAAGCATACCGGGCAGATATTACGGCATCCGTAGCATTTGATGCATTTTTGAAATTCATACATCCAGCGGGTCAATCGCTGTGGCTGGTCGTGTTTTTCAACATCTTCGGGCTGCAGGTTGTTGTCCACCCCCACCTGTTTTTTGTAAACACCGGCAGTTTCAGGCTCCAGGTAAGAGCAATCCCCGTGTTCTTTCAGATTTGAGGGACAGCAGTTGATGTTGATGGTTTCAATGTTTTCCGGGTTGAGCTGGTTCCAGATAAACAGCACGTTCAGCGCTCGCTGGTTGCAGTCCCGGGCCAGCATGCCGATTTTAATGTCCGGATTTACGGTCGTAATATGAGTTGCAATTTTTTCCAGCGAATAGCGCGCCTGACCGACAATCAGATCCTCAAGCTCTTCGATCCGTTCTTTTGTAAAGCAGTGGGGCAGCGGATGCCCGTCGACTATTTTATAGCCCAGGAAAATGTCAATGGTTTCGTCTTCAAGCCAGTGCTTGACCTTTGTATTCATGAAGTTCTCCTTGAAACAGATATCTTCCGCCGGCTGACGGCTGTCACGCGGCTATTGTCCAAGCGGTAAAGCCGCTTTGCCAGCCGCTTCGGCTTGCAGGGCGGGCGCCTTCCATTTTTCCGAATAGGCGGCCAGGGGGTTGGGCCCCAGGGCCCTGATTTTTTCGGTAAATTCGGTGACGACCTGAACGAATTTTTGTGCTTCAGCCGAAGAAATCCAAGCCAGGTGAACGCGATCCTCAAGACCCGTAAACGCCAGCAATTCCTGCAAAAATGTGATCCGTTTGACGGTCATGTAATTACCGTACAGGTAATGGCAGTCGCCAATGTGTCACCCGCCCACCAGAATCCCGTCGGCACCGTCCTGCAGAGCCCGTAAAA
>JAOZSC010000318.1:1908-3987 GCA_029939875.1 Desulfobacterales bacterium | reverse complement strand
CTAGAACTGCACTGAGCACCCGCAAATAATTTTTTTCATCATCTACAACCAGGATAGTTTCCATTATATTCCGCCTCCGGCGGATGAGCGAAGCGGGCGGTGAACCCTTGTCTAAACAATAATGAACTCATTAGTAACTGCCCGCGATGTTAAAGTATCGTCAGTTCCTGCTACCGGAAGTTCCACGGTGACCCGGGAACCGCCCTGCTTCCGGTTTTCGATCCGGATGTTGCCCCCGTGCGATTCGATGATGTTTTTGACGATGCCCAGTCCCAGCCCCGAACCCGTTTCCTTGGTGGTAAAAAACGGGTCCCAGATTTTTTGCAAAATTTCTTCCGAGATCCCCGGCCCGCTGTCATCAAAGTTGACAGTCAGGATTTTGCGGGTTGCAAGGACTTCAATCTCAATGGTGCCGCCATCGGGCATCGCCTGCATGGCATTGATCAAAATGTTGAGAAACGACTGGTAGAGCATGGCCGCATCAGCCGGAATTGGTGGCAGGGAATTGCGGTAATTTTTTTTAACTGTATAGCCCCTTTCTTTAATCTGCGGGGCCAGAAAGGCAATGTTTTTTTCAAGCACTTCTTCAATGCGGCAGGGACTCAGGCTTGGTGTCCGGGGTTTGGCAAAATTAATAAAATCCGTGATGATGTTGTTGAGACGGCTGGCTTCTTCGATGATGATATCCGGCATGGTGTTTGAAGGATCAAAGGGGGTTATTTTCTTTTTTAACAGCTCGGCTGAACTGCGAATGATTCCCAGCGGATTGCGGATTTCATGGGATATACCGGCTGTCATTTCTCCCAGGGCGGAAAGCCGCTCGGCCTGGCTCAGGCGTTCTTTCAGCCGCAGCTGTTCCAGCGCCCGTTTTTGAATAATGCTTTCACCGCGCTTGACGACAAAGATCAGCACCACAAAAAGAGCCCCCAACCCGGCAGTGCTGGTAATTACCACCAGGATCTGGATTCTGAAAATGGTCTGATAATCTTCGGATAAATCCTGCACTACTTCGACGACTCCCAGCACCGGTCCGGTCAGCCTGGACATTTCTTCTTCGAAGCGCAGGGGGGCGTAAGTGACCAGCTGAATTTTTTTGGGAAACCCCAGCGAAATCCGGAAGAAGTTGCCGCGTTGAACCAGTCTGAATGAAATTTGGCCTTCCCGCGCCCGCTGATATCCGGTGCCGCCGAAATTTTCGCGACCCATCAGGTCCGGGTCAAAGCTGTAGGCAATTTTGTTTTCCATATTGTATATATTGAGCGCCTGGACTTTGAAGCTGTGCAGAGTACTGCGAACGACATTGTCCATGCGTTCAAATTGCTCCGGGTTGCTCAACTGGATTTTTCCGAATATGACCCGGGTGGGAATAATAAACTGGACGAATACCTGGTGATTTAAATTTTCAATGAGGCTGTGGGCAAGATCCTCGCTTTTTTTAAGTTGCATGGCCCGCACCCAGTGGGTGTTCAATATCGACAAAATGACGATGACCAGAAAAATGATGCCCAGCCCGGTGAAGGTAAAATATTTGACCAGTCGAAATGGTTTGATTCTTTCGTCCGGATTTTTTCGGTCCATGAGGTTCTCGGGTTCAGAGGTTGGGATGTACCGGTATTTGCCAGTGAATTGGCCAAAGCTTTTTCACATCTATAGAATATACGCTTTTAAAATCAAGTCAAAGCTTTTTCGCTCAAGTTTTCGGCTGCATTCTCCGATACAGGTACCATACGAAACACCGGTTTCAAAATTTTGACGGTTTGCACAGAAAAAGCACCCCCCTATTGGTCTGTTGATACCCGGGGATTTGACTTTTGCCAGCCCCTGAAAGCAGCTATTTTTATTATAACCTACTGTAAATACATCTATAATTTAACCATGCGATTATTAATCCGCCGTTGATAGACTACCATATGATGTTTTGGCGCAAAACTTGCAATTCTTTGAAACACGATAGAGGAAATCCGGTTCTTTGAAATAAAACCGGAAGTCGGACCGGGGTACAGATTTTTGCTGTTGCCGGTATTTATCTACCAGATATGGTATAATTACTGTAAAGAAAAACACAAGATAATATAATTA
>JAOZSC010000318.1:0-1808 GCA_029939875.1 Desulfobacterales bacterium | reverse complement strand
TGGATATTGGTTCCCGATCCATGAAAGTGGCGGAAATTGTTGAAACTAAACGCGGCCGCACGCTGAAGCATTTCGGCGTGGCAGACATCGCCCAGGGAGCCATTGAGGAAGGCACCATTAACGATCCCGAATCCGTGGCGGAGTCCATCCGGCACCTTTTTAAAACTTCCGGGATAAAAGAAAGAAATGTGGCCGTATCCATCGGCGGCTACTCGGTGATCGTCAAAAAAATTAATGTTCAGACCATGTCTGAAGAGCAGCTCCAGGAAACCATCCATTTCGAGGCCGAGCAGTACATCCCCTTTGACATCAGTGATGTTAATCTGGATTTTCAAATTCTGGGGGAAAACGAGTCCAGCCCCAATCAAATGAGTGTTTTTCTGGTGGCCGCCAAAAAAGAATTGGTCAACGACTACGTCAACCTGGTGAACCTGGCGGGACTGACCCCCTGTATCGTTGATGTTGAAGCCTTTGCCCTGCAAAACACCTTTGAAACCAATTACGATACCTCCAGCGCGAATATCGCCCTGATTGACATCGGTGCCAGCAAGACATCGTTGAACATCTTGAAGGGAAACTCGTCGGTGTTCATGCGGGATGTTTCACTGGGGTGCGGTCAGATCAATCAAAAGATCATGTCGCTGATCGAGTGCTCTTTTGAAGAATCCGAGCTGCTGAAATTTAAAAGCAAACCCGATAAACTGTCGGCTGGAGACTTGAAAGGCATCGTTTCGTCGGTGGTATCCGACTGGTGCACGGAGATACGCCGCGCCCTTGATTTCTTTTATTCCACTTATCCCGAGGACCAGATCAATAAAATCATTCTCAGTGGCGGCGGGGCCAACATTGCTGAATTCCGCCAGCTGTTGGGCACCGAGGCATCGGCGGAAGTCGAAGTGATGAATCCGTTTCAGGGGCTTCATCCTGACGAAAAAAATTTCGAGGACGAGTATATTAAACAGATTGCACCCCAGGCGGCCATCAGCGTGGGTCTTGCAATGAGAAAAGTAAACGACAAATGATACGAATCAACCTACTGCCTTTTCGAACAGACCGAAAAAAAGAAAACATACGCCGCCAGACCTCTATTTTTCTGCTTTCCCTGGCGTTATTGTTGATTGTTCTGTTTTATTATAATTTCAGCTTGAACAGTAAGATCAGCAACCTGAACGCGCGCATTAAGACCACCAAGGCCGAACTGAACAAGTATGACAAAATCAACAAAGAAATCGCCCAGATCAAGAAAAAGCTCGACAACCTGAAGAAAAAAATGGCGGTGATGGAAAAACTCGAGGCCGATCGCTTTGAGCCCACCCGGTTGCTGGATACCATGACCGAGGTTATCGTGGCCAAGCGCATGTGGCTCACACGACTGGTATCCAAGGGCAAAAAGGTCACTATCGATGGCATTGCCCTGGACAACAAGACTGTTGCAGATTTCATGGTAAAACTGGAAAACTGTGGGCTTTTCAGCAGCGTGGATTTAAAAACAATCAAGCGCAAGACGGTGCAAAAATCGTTTTTTAAAAGTTTCCAGATCAGTTGTGAAAAAAAACCAGCTTTAAAATTGCAACCGAAAAAAAAACTAGCAAAGGCTGAGGCGAAAAAATAATGGCAAAAAAAGGCCTGTCACAATCAATTGAACCTTTTTTTGAAAAAATCGAGAAGCTGTCAAAGATACAGCGTATATTGATTTCTATGGCAATTTTTGCGGTAATTGCCGGAGTTTTTATTTATTTTTTTTACTGGCCAAAATTTTCTCAAATCCAACGTCTAACGACTGATCTGAAAAAACTGGAAAAAAAGTA
>JAOZSC010000317.1 GCA_029939875.1 Desulfobacterales bacterium | reverse complement strand
CCGGCCGTTCATTCCTCCCGGACCCAGAACGATAAAAACCGCTACCACATGGCCATGAAGGCGGTGGTCGAAGCCCAGCCGAATCTGGACCTCAAGCAAACCCTGGTGGAGCGTCTGATCGTCGAAGATGACCGCATTGCGGGAGTGCAGGATTACACCGGGTTCGGTTACCAGGCACCAGTGGTGATTCTGGCCACCGGCACGTTTTTAAGCGGACTGGTGCATATCGGTTTTCAGTCGATAAAAGCCGGCCGGGCTGGCGAGTTCGCTGCATACGGCCTGGCTGATAGTCTTAAGCAGTTGGGTTTCGACCTCGGAAGGCTTAAGACCGGCACGCCGCCGCGACTTAAAAAATCAAGCATTGATTTTACCCGCTTCAGCATTCAGGAGGGAGACCCGGATCCCACGCCGTTTTCCCGCTTTACCGACAAAATTCCCATGCCGCAGATGCCCAGCTACATCGGACATACAAGCCAACGAAGCCACACCATCGTGCGTCGTAATCTTGAGCATTCGGCCCTTTACGGCGGAGTCATCAAGGGCATATCCGCCCGTTATTGCCCTTCTTTTGAGGACAAGATCGTCAAGTTTCCCGACAAAGACCGTCACCAGATCATCCTGGAACCAGAGGGCCTTGATACCCAGGAGATTTATGCCAGCGGGCTGGGCAATAGCCTTCCCATGGAAATCCAGATCGAACTGGTGCACTCCATTGAAGGATTGGAGTGTGCTGAAATCATGCGTCCGGCGTATGCCATCGAATATGATTATGTAAACCCCATACAGCTTAAACCCACCCTGGAAACCCGGCGGGTGTCTGGCCTTTTTCTGGCCGGACAGATCAACGGCACCTCGGGGTATGAAGAGGCCGCCGCTCAGGGACTGTGGGCCGGCATCAATGCCGCCGTAAAACTGCAGGAGCGCCCGCCGTTTATTCTGGACCGATCCCAGGCATACATGGGCGTGATGATAGATGACCTGATTACCCGCGGAACGCGCGAGCCTTACCGCATGTTTACCAGCAGGGCCGAGTACCGCCTCATGCTGCGGGAGGATAATGCCGATTTGCGGCTGATGGCCGTCGGCCATGACCTGGGCCTGATAGATGACGACACCTTCCGGGACATGCAGGCACGCAAACACCAGATCGAAAACGAAATTGCGCGGGTGCGCCGTACCGTTGTCAAACCGACTGAAGCGGCAAATGATTACTTGCAGAGCCGGGGCACCAAACCGATTGACAACGGGGCCCACCTGTCCCGGCTGCTGAAGCGCTTTGAGCTGGACTACCGCATGGTTGAAGCTCTGGCTCCCGCCCCCTCCAAAATCAGCAGGACCGTCGCCCGGCAGGTGGAAATTGAAATAAAATACGAGGGCTATATCCAGAAACAGCTGCAGGAGATCGAACGGTTTAAGAGCCTGGAAAAAATAAAAATTGCGTCGGATTTCGACTTTTCAAAAGTTCACAACCTGTCCAATGAACTGAAAGAAAAGCTCACCGACCTCAAGCCCATATCCCTCGGCCAGGTTTCCCGGGTCGAGGGTATTACACCGGCGGCTATGTCCGTTTTGATGGTGGCACTCAAGGCCGCACAAAGACAGGCAAGGCAGTGAGAGGCAGACAAATATATCCTTGTATTCTTGACAGGTTACACCTTACAGCTTATCTTAGTTCTGTTTTGAATGCTCCGCTTCAGGTGGAAGTTTCGGAGAGGCCGGGGACAAAAGAAAGTGCCTAAAGTTCGAAGTGCACTTTAGTTCTTATTTATAGTTATTGATGAGGTGTTGTGACTATGGCTGAAGACTATTATCAAATTCTGGGTGTAAAAAAAGATGCCAGTGATGATAAAATCAAAAAAGCTTACCGCAAGCTGGCGATGAAGTACCATCCCGATCACGCTAAGGGGGATAAGAGCGCGGAAGAGAAGTTTAAAAAAATCAGTGAAGCCTATGCTGTTTTGAGTGATAAAAAAAAGCGCAAGGAATACGACACCTTCGGTTCCGAGGGCTTCCGCCAGCGGTTTTCCCAGGAAGATATTTTTCGCGGATTCGACTTTAACGATGTTTTTAGAGAATTTGGTTTCGGCGGCCGGGGCGGCGGTGCTCGTTTTTCCTTCGGTGGCGGCGGCTCGCCTTTTAATTTCGGCGGTGGGCGACACCAGCAGGGTCAGGTGAAAGGGTCGGATCTGGTTTACGAACTTCCCCTGACGTTGCAGGAGGTGGCCGCGGGAGTCAGCAAGGTTATCAGCTTTGAGCACGAGGGGCACTCTGAAAATTTGACGGTTAAAATCCCCAAGGGCTTAACCGCAGGTAAAAAGCTGCGACTGGCCGGAAAGGGCGCCCCGAGCCCTTACGGCGGTCCTGCCGGTGATCTGTATATCAAATCCCGGGTGCTCAATGATCCCGTGTTCAGTGCTGAAAAATATGACCTTTATTTGAGCCAGGAGTTAAAAATCAGCGAGCTGCTCCTAGGGGCCACCATTTCGGTACCCACCATTGAGGGCCGGCAATTAAGTTTGAAAATTCCCGCCGGTACGAAGCCCGGAACCAAGATGCGTCTTGCCGGACACGGCCTGCCAGCCATGAAAGGCGGTAAAAAAGGCGATCTTTACGTCAGGGTCCAGGTTAAAATTCCAAAACACCTTAGCGACGAACAGCGGAAACTGGTTGAAAAACTGGCAGCCGCCGGTCTGTAAGGAATCAAAATTATTGACAAGAACGCTCATTCGCGGTAATCTAAAAGACAAGTTGATAAATAGTGCTCATCCACAGAATAGTGGATGGAAACTGATTAAATACCAATCTAGCTGTCGCCGCGTTATAATAGATGCCAGATCTTGTGCCGGTTCTGAGAAAAGATGAAATTCAACGTATCGTTGGGGAGATGGGGCAGAAGATTTCATCGGACTACCAGGGCCGGGAATTGATTCTTATCGGAATTCTTAATGGGGCCTTTATCTTTCTTTCCGATCTGATTCGGCAGCTTACCATTCCGGTGAAGGTTGATTTTATACGCGCCGCCAGTTACGGTTCCGATACCTCCACATCCGGAAAAATTCAACTGACCAAGGGAATCGAGATCGACATTAGAGATAAAGATGTCATGGTGGTTGAGGACATTGTCGATACTGGACTGACATTGAACCATATCCTGGATTACGTGAAGTCATTAGGGCCTCATTCCGTCCGGGTGTGTGCCCTGCTGGATAAAACTGAACGGCGGCAAACCAGCATTGCCCTGGACTATGCCGGTTTCAAGGTGCCAGAAGGGTTTTTGGTGGGTTACGGCCTGGATTATGCCGAGGATTATAGAAATTTACCCGCCATTTACCATCTCCAACCATAAGCTCTGGAGTATCGTATGATTATTACTTGCAAAGAATGTGAATCGAGTTTCCAGGTCGACGATCGGCTTATACAAGAAAACGGTTCCAAGGTGAGATGCTCAAAATGTAGCGCCATATTTGTCGTTTACCCGTCGGCCCTTGATGCCGGTGCAACCCCGGAATCAGACGGGGGTCCGGAATCCGATGATCTGGAATTCGATCTGGGGCTGGATCTTGAAGCTGAAGAAGGCAACGATGATGTGCTGATGGAGGGACTTGAAACTGCTGAATCCGAGCTGGACCTGGACGAGTTTGACGAGACGGGTGATAAAGAACCGCCAGCGGCATCCGAATTGCTGGACAGCGATGAATTTGAGCTGGAGCTTGGCCCGGATGCGGATCTGGATGAAGATGATGATCTGGTTCCCGGCGGACTGGAGTCCGAGGACGATGAGCTGTCGGACCTGGGTGACTTGGGAGATCTTGCTGGATTAGATGATGGGGAGTTGAGCGAGGAAGATCTTGATGCTGAGCTTGAAGACCTTGATGCCGAACTTGCAGGGCTCGATCTGGACGCGGACATCCAGGGTGACGCCGACGAGGATCTGGATCTTGATTTTCAGGTTGGTGAAGACGGCCAGACGGCTGATGCAGCGTCTGC
>JAOZSC010000316.1 GCA_029939875.1 Desulfobacterales bacterium | reverse complement strand
ACAATAAATCCGGGCAGTACGGTTTTTCCTTCCAGATCGGTTACGACATACCCGTCGCTGGCATGCTGCTTGACTTCCTGATTGGTGCCGACAGCTTCAATACGGCCGTTGCGCACAGCCATGGCTTCGGCGGTGCTGTTGGCCGCATCCATGGTCAATATCGTACCGTTGATAAAAATCCTCTCCATTTTTCCTCCAGTGTTCTAAAAATAATTTTTGCCGCCAAGGCCATGTTTCCATGATACCGTTCGGGAATTTTTGCGTATCCGCGTGGTGAGCAAACAACTTTGCTAATACATCAGGCATTAGACTTCTGTCAAGGCCTATCCTTAGTTTGATGCGCTTCTATGATGCAAAACGTTGCGTAACAAGCCGATTTTGCGGGCACGGCGAGCAGTTGGGGGGAATGGGATTTTTAACGCGAAACCCCTCACAGCTCTTTTTCCGAAAAGACTTGAAGTCGCTCGAAAATGACCTTCTACGGGACCGTCATAATTAGATATTTGACAGAAAGAAGATGGTGTTTATATTCTGTATGCAAAATTTAGACCAGATGGAGGAGAAGCCATGCGATTTGAAAAATTTACAATAAAATCTCAAGAACTTATTAGAAATTCCCAGGAATTGGCATCCCGGCAAGGCAACCAGCAAATTGAACCCGAACACTTGCTGGCGGCCATGCTCGGCGAATCCGAGGGCATTGCCGGCGCCATGCTGCGCAAGTTGGGGGTCTCACCGGACGAAATTGCCCGGCAGGTGCAGCAGGTGCTGGAAAAGATTCCCAAGGTCAGCGGCGGCAGTCTGGCCGAAGCCTATATTTCACCGCGGGCCAAAGCCGTTTTGGAAGCTGCGTTTGCCGAAGCATCCAAAATGAAAGACGAATACGTCAGCATTGAACACATTTTTCTGGCCATCGCGGATGAAAAACAGGGAGATGCCGCCGGCATCCTGTTGCGCGCCGGCATTACCCGGGACACCATTTTAAAGGTGCTGCTCGAAATCCGCGGCACCCAGCGCATCACCGATCCCAACCCGGAAGAAAAATACCAGGCCCTGGAAAAATTCAGCCGGGACCTGACGGACCTGGCACGGCTGGGAAAACTCGACCCGGTGATCGGACGCGACGAAGAAATACGGCGCATCGTCCAGGTGCTGTCCCGGCGGACAAAAAACAACCCGGTACTCATCGGGGAGCCGGGGGTGGGCAAAACCGCCATCGTGGAAGGACTGGCCCAGCGGATTGTGGCCGGTGATGTTTCCGAATCACTGAAAAACCGGCGCCTGGTGGCTCTGGACATGGGAGCGTTGATTGCTGGTGCCAAATACCGGGGCGAATTTGAAGACCGCCTCAAGGCGGTGTTAAAAGAGGTGGAGGGCGCCGAAGGCGAAATCATCCTTTTTATTGACGAACTGCATACGGTGGTGGGTGCCGGCGCAGCCGAAGGCTCCATGGACGCTTCCAACATGCTCAAACCGGCCCTGGCCCGTGGAACCTTGCGCTGTGTGGGGGCCACCACGCTAAACGAGTACCGCAAGTACATTGAAAAGGACCCGGCCCTGGAACGGCGCTTTCAACCGGTGATGGTCAGCGAGCCCAGTGTGGAAGACACCATTTCCATTTTGCGCGGGCTCAAGGAAAAATACGAGGTTCACCACGGGGTGCGGATCAAGGATTCGGCCATCGTGGCGGCCGCCACCCTGTCGGACCGCTACATATCGGATCGGTTTTTACCGGACAAGGCCATTGACTTAATCGATGAATGTGCCTCCAAGCTGCGCATTGAAATCGACAGCATGCCGACGGAAATCGACGAAATTCAGCGTAAGATCACCCAGGCCGAAATCGAACGCCAGGCACTGAAAAAAGAGAGCGACTCGGCCTCCCGGCAACGGCTGAAAAAACTGGAAGCCGAGCTGGCGGATCTCAACGACGAACTGGCACAAATGAAAGGTCACTGGCAAAATGAAAAAGAAATGATCCAGGCCATCCGTAAAATCAAGGAAGAGCAGGAAAAGATCGGCCTCGAGGCCCAGAAAGCCGAACGGGAAGGAGATCTGGCCAGGGTGGCTGAAATCCGCTACGGCCTGGCCACTGAACTGCAAAACCGCCTGGAAGAGGCCAACCACAAGCTGGCCGAACTTCAGCAAAACAGCAAAATGCTCAAAGAAGAAGTCGATGATGAAGACATCGCCGAGGTCATCTCCCGCTGGACCGGTATCCCGGTGAGCAAAATGCTGGAAGGTGAACGGGAGAAACTGGTTCACATGGAAGAGCGGTTGCATGCGAGGGTCATCGGGCAGGATGAAGCCGTATCGGCGGTGGCAAATGCCGTGCGTCGTGCCCGCTCCGGGCTGCAGGACCCCAATCGACCCATCGGATCGTTTATTTTCATGGGACCCACCGGTGTCGGCAAAACTGAACTGGCCAAAGCTCTGGCGGAATTCATGTTTGACAGCGAGCAGGCCATGGTGCGCATCGACATGTCCGAATACATGGAAAAACACGCCGTGGCACGGCTGATCGGCGCACCCCCCGGTTACGTGGGCTATGAAGAAGGCGGCTATCTGACCGAAGCCGTACGTCGGCGGCCTTACTGCGTGGTGCTCTTCGACGAGATCGAAAAAGCGCACCCGGAAGTTTTTAACGTTTTGCTGCAGATACTCGATGACGGCCGCATGACCGACGGTCACGGCCGGACGGTGAATTTTGCAAACACCATCATCATTATGACATCCAACGTGGGCAGCCAGTGGATTCAGGAATTCTCCCGTTCCGACCAGCGCGCCGAGCTGGAAAAACGGGTCACCGAAGCCCTGCGAGCCAATTTCAAGCCCGAATTTTTAAACCGGATTGATGAAACCATTATTTTCCACAACCTGGTCGCCGAACAGCTCGTACAAATCGTGGGAATCCAGTTTGCCAAGCTGGCCGCCCGGCTTGCCAAAAATAACATTGAACTGGTTTTGTCCGACGATGCCAGGGCGTTTATTGCGAAAAAAGGCTTCGATCCTGTTTACGGGGCCCGGCCGCTGAAACGCGTGATCCAGCAAACCGTTGAAAACCCGCTGTCCATGGAAATTCTAAAGGGCACCATCTCCGAAGGCAGCCGGGTCAGCGTCGAGGTTGATGGGGACCGGCTGGTTTTTCGCAAATGAAGGGCACAGTATCCCGACATCGAAAGCCCGGCTCATTGCGAGCCGGGCTTTTTAATTGAAAACCGGCCGCCAGAGGGCGATGACGGACGGCCCGGTAAAAAAATTTATTGTAATCTCGTCACAGTCATCGTAATATTGCACCTTAAATGATCAATTAGTACCTATTTATTGAAATCACATCATGTTTGCGAAGGATTTATCAAACAAACTATTTTCGCCACAAAGACACGAAGTTTAAATATAATAAACAGTTGTTGTTTGTGTCTTGGTGCCTTTGTGGCTATTCTTTCTGGTTTATCCGGGTTGGGGGTATATCTTGAAAAATCAGGAAACCGGGTGTCATGTCGCGTTCAGCTTCTGAAAAATTGCACCGCTTTTACGAACAGTTTTCAGGCAACGACCAGGTTCTGGTGGCCATCAATGCCGATCCAGACGCCATTGCCAGTGCCATGGCTGTGCGGCGCCTGCTGTGGCGCAAGGTCTCCAACGTGGTCATCTGCCTGGTCAACACCATCAAGCGCCCGGACAACCTGGCGATGATCCGGCTGCTGGGGGTCTCCCTGGCGCCCATCGGCCAGATCAGGCCCGAGCAGTTCGACAAAATCGTTATGGTGGACTCCCAGCCGAATCACCATGAACTGCTGGCCGAATTGTCCCCGGACGTCATCATCGACCATCATCCGGATACCGACGTTCAAGCCCCTTTTGTGGACATCCGGCCCCATTACGGATCCAATGCCACTATTTTGACGCAATACCTGCGGGCAGCCAAGATAAAACCCTCGGTCAAGCTGGCCACCGGACTTTTTCTGGCCATCAAGGCCGACACCGACGACT
>JAOZSC010000315.1 GCA_029939875.1 Desulfobacterales bacterium | reverse complement strand
TGCTCATGGTTCATCAGTGCCATCTGTTCAAGGGTCCGTGCTACCAGTTGCGTGCCGGCGCTGTAACCGAGCACGTGGATGCGTTCGGCATCGGTTTCTTCGGCCAGGTATTCCAGAAAAATCCGGAAATTGCGTGCATAGCCGACAGCGGTTTCAAGGTCGCGCAAATAGGCCCAGCGGCTGGGCGTTGAGGGCCAGGCATAAGCAACAAAAACGCCATCATAGCCGAGGAAATGCCAGAGCTCATTGGCTACCAGAACGGGGTTTTCAAAAATAACCTTATAGCCATGGGTATAAACGTAGATGTCCTTGCGCTTGGAGTTTTCAAGCTTGTTGTTGATTGCAGTGGCGAAGGACCGGGCGGCGGCATGAGGATTCTCACCTAATTGCTCTGGAATGGCAAATAAAGTGGCGCTGCGGTCAAGAATGCCGTATTCATCGACGCCGGACACCTGGAGGGGGTATTTTTCAGATCGGTTCTTGGCCAAGGAGATGCGTCGCAACTCTTCCCCGGTAATGTTAGCGCGGGCAATCTTGACCCGTGCAACGCCGAGGCGCAAGACCTCACCGCGTTCGTTGCGATAAAAAAAGCTCTTACTGTTCGCATCGGCAGGCAGGCGGTCGGTGGCATAAAGGACGCGGTTGTATGGCAGCACATTGACTGATCCGGTATCTTTAAAAGGATCAATTGCGCCGTCATCGTAAACTTCCGGTGAAGGCATCAATTCGATCGTATACGGATTGTTGCCCGCGCAGGCTGACAACAACAAAAGAACGCATACGAGCGGAATTAACGCAAAATTGGCCGGGGGAAACACCTTTTTCATAATCCACCACTATAAATCAAAGCCGCACCCTTTGTCATTTCTTTTTTTTGCAAAATAAGCTATTTGATAGCCTCAACCCCTTTCTTGACAAATAAAATCCTCATGTGTACGATAATATAAAAAATAAATTTTACCTTTTATTGGTCCATGCCCCAGGGATACTCGGTGTCAATAGTGTTGTGATTAGTGATCTAATCAATCAGCTTTCCGCAGAGATCTCTTCGATGAATACATCCCATCCAGGCCTTCAAGCTGTTAGCCAGGTGGCCCTTTTAGGGCCATCATAGAAGCCTATTCGTGGTCTCTCCATGAATCGGTTCAATCAACTTTCAGATACCTCGCGGCTTGCCGCGAGGCAATTCATTGGTTTCAATAACTTACGTAAATTTAGGAGATTAGGGGGATTGACTGAAAATCCCCGTCCGTGTCGGCAGTTCGGTTCTGTCCCTCGGCACCAGGATAAAAAAGCTCCAGAGATATTTCTTCGGGGCTTTTTTATTTCCAATAATTTGATGGTTGACAGGTCGGAGGATTTAAGTTACTATCTAGACAGACTAGCCCGATTCATGCTTTATTGTGAGAGGTGATAAATATGGAATATTGGCAGCTGCAAGATGCAAAAAACCGTTTCAGTGAAATTGTCAACAAGGCGCTTCAGGATGGGCCACAGGTTGTGACTCGACGCGGTAAAAAAACCGTCGTAATTATGTCGGTTGAACAGTACCAGAGTTTGGTGCGGCCCAAAATAGATATCGTCGACTTTTTTCAAGAATCGCCATTGAGGGGCGGGGATCTGGACCTGACCCGCAAAAAAGATAGTGCCAGAGAGGTGGTGATTTGAATTATTTGCTGGACACCTGTGTGGTTTCTGAACTGGTGAAAACAAAGCCGGACCTTCGCGTGGTAAAATGGGTTCGTTCACAAGACGAAGAAAGCCTTTTCCTGAGCGTGATCACGATAGGTGAAATACAGAAAGGTATATCCAAATTGCCGGATGGCCGCACGAAGAAACACCAATTTCAGAACTGGCTGACAAATGAACTTCAGGATCGATTCAAAGGCAGGATTCTTGAAATAACGATAGGAAGCGCTATCGTATGGGGGCAAGTCCTGGGAGATTGCGAAAAAAAAGGAGTAACCTTGCCTGCAATTGACAGCCTAATTGCATCTCAGGGTATTTTACATAAAATGACAATTGTAACTAGGAATATTTCTGATATGGAACCCAGTGGTGTCTCACTGTTAAATCCGTGGAGAACCTGAACTGCTGCTTAATTTGTGCCCAAATTGTGTCCGTCAAGGTCAAACGTTTTCAAACAGTTCCAAATGAAACAAAAAGTGGGCTGAAAATTTGTAATACAATCAACCGGTAGAAATTACAGCATTTTTGAATTTTGCGAATTTTGAACTGAAAATCCCCGTGTCGGCAGTTCGGTTCTGTCCCTCGGCAGCATGAATAGAAAGCCCGGGTAATTATTTCTCCCGGGCTTTTTTATTTTATTTGTTTGACATGTTCAAAATATTCTATTAAATTATGACCATAATTTTAGTTGACTATAATTGAGGTCTAAATATGAAAACTCTTTCTTTGTCCGAAGCAAAAATGAAACTAAGCGAACTTATTGAAAAAGTTCAGTCAACCGACGTGGAGGTTGTTATCACTAAAAATGGACGACCGGCGGCGGTTTTAGTAAGCCCTGATGAATTCGAAGGCTGGCAGGAAACAATTACGATAAAATCCGATGAGGATTTGATGACCGAGATAAAAAAAGGCGCTACAGCGCTAAAGAAAAAATCTAAAGTATATACCTTAGAGGAGCTTTTCGAATAAATAATGGCATCAAAAGACCGTATTCGAAGAAAGCTCAGGGTGCTTGATGAGGTTGTCGCTTTAATCAGAGGCTGTCACCCGCAGCTGAAAAGGAAAATCAGAGCCGGGTTGCGGCACATCGTGACTGAACTTGAGTCTGGCAAGTCTCTCAAAGATGAGTTGGAGGGGTTAAAGAGTTACCGAATCAGCAGATTCAGGATAATTTATCGCACATCCTCGAAACAAACCATCGATATCGTCGCCATCGGACCTCGCAAAGCCATCTACGAAGAAACCTATAGAATCATCAAGAAAGAATCTAATCAACACCAGGATTTGTCCCTGGAAGAACGGATAAAGATATTAGAAGATCAGGGATTATTGAATAAAATATCCACGAAACGTTTGAAGAAGATACCTTTGCCAATTCTTGTTTCTGGCAACGTTGCGCAAAAATTTCTCCAGGAAGACAGAGAAAATGACTAATAGTACTCGAGTGATCTACTGGGATTCTTCAGCTATCCTATCTGCCAAATGGCCATTGCGGGGGGCCGATTTGTGGCACCTTGCCAATGCCACAACGTTACGCAAAGAGTTTCCTGAGTTAACGTTTCTTACTTTTGATCAACGGCTCGAAAAAGTTGCAAAGGGAGAACAATTGGACATTTAATCATCAGGAGATGATGTGAATTTACAGGCTTTCAACTTTTCCCACAACTGCCGGCAATACGATGCCGGCCTTTTCCGGGATGAGAACGTCGCACATGCGGTCACAGGGTGTTTCCGACAGGTTGATGATGGCCAGAAACGCTCCGTGATCCTTGGCCTGCACGGGTAGGTGGGCGGCCGGTTGAACCACGAGGGTGGATCCGACCACAATGAAAAGGTCGCATTCCCGGGCAAAGGTTGTTGCGGTTTGTACTTGCTCTTGAGGCATTGCCTGGCCGAAGGAAATGGTGTCCGGCTTCAAGTACCCCCCGCATGCTTCGCATTCCGGAGCGGGGTCGGCGGACGCCAGAAGCTGTAAAACATCCTCCAGGGGGACAATTCGACGGCAGTGCATGCAGCGGATTCGAAGTGTGTTGCCATGCAGCTCAATGACTTTTTCAGGAGGGACGCCCGCGGCCTGGTGTAAACCATCAACGTTCTGGGTGACGACGGCTTCCAGCAGCCCCATTGCGTACAGCCGGGCCAGGGACAGATGGGCCGGGTTGGGTGCGGCTTTCACAATGCCCTGGTAAAGATCTTTCCAGCGCTGCCAGTACTCCTGGCGCTTTTTCCGGGAAGTCATGAATTCGTCGAAATACACCGGGCGAAACTTCTCCCAAATACCGCCCTGGCTACGGTAATCGGGGATGCCGCT
>JAOZSC010000019.1 GCA_029939875.1 Desulfobacterales bacterium | reverse complement strand
CACTGGGGTTGTTTACATCACCAACCTCTTTTCAACTGATAAGCTCTTCACCGGGCTGGGATGGCTGGTTCCTTCCGGAATGGCTCAGGGGCCGGGGCAGGCCGTGGCCTTGGCAACGGTTTGGGAGACAGGGTTCAAAATTCCCAATGCCATCTCATTCGGTTTGACGTTTGCCGCTTTCGGGTTCCTGATTGCCAGCCTGGTTGGGGTTCCATTGGCAAACTGGGGGATTCGCAAAGGCCTTACGGTCAATGCACCCAAAGAACTGCCCAATGAACTGTTGGTGGGCCTGTATGACGATGATAAGAGAGCGGATGCTGGAAAATTGACCACTCATTCTTCTAACATTGACGGGCTGGCATTTCAACTCGCCATACTGATGACAACGTATTTTCTGACTTATTATGCCTGCCTAGGTATAAAGGAATTACTACCTGGTCCTGTAAAGGCATTGGCATTCGGTCTTATGTTTATGTGGGGAATGTGTATTGCGCTGGTTATTCGATGGATTTTGGGTAAACTAGGGCTTGCCAAGTACATTGACAACAATGTACAGCGACGGATAACTGGCGTTGCAGTTGACTTCCTGATAGTGGCAACCCTGATGGCAGTGAAAATAGCAGCGATCTGGTCAAATCTTGTGCCTATTGTATTGATGTGCCTGTTACCTGGCATGTTTACATTTTTCTACCTGTTTTATTTCGGTCATCGGCTGGGAGAATATGGATTTGAACGCCTTGTCGCCATATTTGGGCTCTGTACGGGAACCGCAGCTAGTGGACTTCTCCTGCTTAGAATTGTTGATCCCGAATTCAAGACCCCGGTGGCAACTGAACTAGGCTTGTCGAACATACCTGTACTGGTAACCGTTCCTTTGTCATTCATCACTTTTACACTACCTAAATTCGGAGTTGGCAAGGGGATCATCATTCTCGCAGTCATATCTATAGTAATGATGATATTGTTGAAAGTATTGCGAATGTGGAAAAAACCGGTATGGTAGTAGAACTTCAAATCAACAGGCGACCATCAAGGCGGAAACCGATGGTTCGGGTGATTTGGATAGTGCAAGCTACGACCAGACCAATATGCATCTGCACTATGAATTTTCTGCCTTCAAAAAATGGCTGCAAGATCGGCTTCTGTGAGAATCGTTCGCAAACAGTACAGAATTAACTGATTTAGCGTGTCCGTCAAATCGAGGCAAACTCAACCTTAGATTAAGACTATAAATGAATTCAAAAATTACAATATTTACTGCAAAAAAAATAATTACCATGAATCCGGTCATACCTGAAACCACCGCGATTGCTGTGAGGAATAGCAGGATACTTGGGGTCGGTACCCTTGAAGAGCTAAAAGGGTGGGGGAGCTTTACAATTGATGAGACATTCAAGGATAAGACCCTGATGCCAGGTTTGATAGAAGCTCATTGCCATTCATCCGTTGGCAACTTTTGGATGTACCCATATATCGGTTTTTTTGATTGTCACGGGCCGGACGGAAAATTATGGGAAGCTTGTAAAAGCTTTGATTCAATTATCAGCAGACTAAAAAAAATTGACTCGGCAATGTCCGATCCTGATGAGACGCTTATCGCGTGGGGTATGGATCCCATTTACTTTGATGGAGATCGTCTGGTTGCAACACACCTAGACCAAGTGTCAAAGACCCGTCCGGTTTTTATCTTCCATGCCAGTGGACACCTGGCCACGGTTAATACAGCTTTGATGAAGAAAGTAGGGATTGATGAGACAACGGATGTTGAAGGGGTCCCGAAAGGAGCGGACGGAAAGCCCAACGGTGAACTGCAGGAGTTACCCGGATTGATCATGGCTGGTGATATTGTTTTAAAACTGCTTACGAATAATCGAGATCCACAAGTGTGGAAAAACTTCGGACAGTTGGCATGTAATGCTGGCTGTACCACGGTTACTGACTTGGGCTTCGTGAATCTGGATGATGGTGCTGTAGACTTGCTGCACACCATTATTGATGATCCCGACTTTCCAGTGCGAGTATCGATTCCATCATCGGTTTTTTGGCATACTGAACTGGAAAAAATTGCGAGATATTTCCCCGGGTTGGCGAACAGTGATCTGGATCTGACTGCAGAATATGTGTCAGGACTGCGAGCTCGGAGTTCGGATAAACTACATCTCGGGCAGGTTAAAGTCCTGCTGGACGGATCGATTCAAGGATTTACCGCACGGCTGCGCTCTCCCGGATATTTAAGTCGCAAAGATAATGGAATCTGGATAAGCTCTCCTGATATTTTCAAGGATTTGCTGCTACCATTTCAAAAAAGAGGGATATCCATTCACTGCCACTGCAACGGAGATGAAGCTGTAGATGTATTCCTGGATGCAGTAGAACAAATTCAGGCTGAATTTCCTTGGCCTGATTCACGGCACACCGTTCAACACTGCCAATTAACAACCGCTGATCAGTACAGGCGCATGGCTACCATGGGCATGTGTGCCAACATCTTCTCCAATCATATCTATTACTGGGGAGATCAGCATTACAACAGCACCGTGGGGCCGGATCGAGCCCGACGCATGGAAGCCTGCAGAACCGCGAAAGAGAACGGCGTTCACTTTTCTCTGCACTGCGATTCACCGGTAACACCCCTAGGCCAATTACATACGGCATGGTGTGCGGTGAACCGTTTAACCGCTTCCGGGCGAACTTTGGGAGAGTATGAAAAGCTAACTGTATATGACGCTCTTAGGGCCGTGACCTTGGGCGCTGCCTACACGCTAAAACTGGATCACGACATCGGCAGTATTGAGCCAGGAAAACTTGCAGATTTTGCGGTACTCGAAACCGATCCACTGGAGATTGATCCAGTTCGATTAAAAGACATAAAGGTTTGGGGGACTGTGATGGGAGGAAAGCTTTATCCTGCTGCTGAAAGAGATTAGTATAGCCAATCTCATGTTGATCAATATTGAGAGGCGCATCCAGCGGCTGATGGAAGATAAACTACCGGAGCGAAAGATAACGTTCGGCTTCATGAGATATTGTATCAAACAGGTCCCCAATGTCGTCAAAGGCGCCTATTTAGAGCTTTGACAGGAGAACATAATGAAAATCAATCTTCCCCAGAGACCCTGGCACGGTTTAGAAATGCTGGAACTGGAATTGCCGGATGTATGGGAAACACGGATATATCCAATGAATGGTGCCGATCAGCCGGCCCTCACTGCGGGCCAGATGCGGGAGCGGATCCAGAACCCGATTGGAACACCTTCTCTGGCCGAACTGGCTCGAGGAAAAAAGCGAGCTGTGATCGTCTTTGATGATATGACTCGACCGACACGGACCTATGAACTGGCACCGCTGGTTTTAGAATGCCTGCACGAGGCCGGCCTGACCGACGACCAGATCACCTTTGTCTGCGCCCTGGGCACGCACGGCGCTTTGACCATGGTAGATTTCCGCAAGAAGCTCGGCAGCGCCATCGTGGAAAAATACCGGATCTTCAATCACAACATCTACGAAAACTGCGTCGAGGTCGGTATAACCCGCCGCGGGACCAGGGTGATGTTCAACCGTGAGGTCATGCGGGCCGACTTGAAGATCGGCATCGGTTGTGTGACGGCCCATGCGCAAGCCGGGTTTTCTGGGGGTGGTAAACTCTTTTTGCCGGGAGTGGCGCATGTAGACTCCATCTCCCACTACCATCTGGACGTTGAAAAAATGGGCAAGGAAACCACCGGGATGGGCTGCCACGAGAACAATATCCTGCGTCAGGAGATCAACGAGGCCGCTGCCATGGCCCATGTCGACTTCCTGCTGAACGTGGTGGTCAACGGGCGCGGTGAAACCACCGGGCTCTATGCCGGTGAGCTTTTCCAGGTCCACGATGCGGCCGTGGCCGCAGCCAAAGACCTTTATCGCACCGACCCAGCCCCGAAAGACAAAAACATTGT
The DNA here is from genome assembly GCA_029939875.1 of Desulfobacterales bacterium. Lineage (GTDB taxonomy): Bacteria > Desulfobacterota > Desulfobacteria > Desulfobacterales > JAFDCJ01 > JAFDCJ01. The sequence continues at coordinate 10,958 of JAOZSC010000019.1, read as the reverse complement.
CATTGCCAATGCCTTTTCCAAACCCAATGAGATGGGTATCGCCATCGTGCTGGGTGCCATGGCCCTTGAGCAATTCACGGGTACTGTGGTGGTGATCGCAGATTCACCCGAGGGACAGGTGCCCCACTATCTGCTGGGGCGTTTTGGCAGCGACTACGGCGGCAGGCAATATCCCGTGGCTGCCATTCCACCCACCGTGGAGGTCATCCTCATGACCGCCTATCCTGACCGCACCCTGTTGGACTGGTTTGCCAACCCGGAAGACGGCACCATCGTGAGTAGTTGGGAGGCGGTCATGGAACTTACGCGGCCGCGCCACGGTAAGGGCACCCGGGCGGCTGTTTTGCCCAATGCGACCATGCAGTATTTTGGATGATATACCAAATAAGGAGGTAGGCGTTATGCTAATTTTTGGATCGAAGGAACTGGTAAACGATGTGATCCAGCGCGACCTGTGCATCGGATGTGGTATGTGCATGGACATCTGTCCCTATTTTAAAATTTACAGGGGCAAAAGTGCCATGCTGTTTCCCTGCACCCTCGAGCAGGGCCCCTGCAATGCCCACTGTCCCAAAACAGAAGTGGACCTGGATGGGCTTTGCCGCTTTTACTGGAATGAACCCTACGATGGAAGGCCCTTGGGCCACTTTTCGGGTATCCTGGCTGCCAAAGCCGGTAAACAGGTCAAGGCCGGTTTTCAGGGCGGTGGCACGGTATCAGCTCTTATTGCTTACGCCCTTGAGAAGAAAATGGTCGGTGGTGCCATCCTTACAGGTGCTGAGGGTATCGAACCCGTGGCCCGTCTGGTGAAGAAACCGGAGCAGGTGGCTGCCAGCGCCGGTTCAAAATTTATTGCCGCCCCAACCCTGTCCGCATTGAACCAGGCCGCCCGGGAAGGCGAACGCCGCCTGGCCGTGGTGGGCACCCCCTGCCAGATGACCGCCGTGGCCCAAATGCGCATGAATCCCCTAGCGCGTGAAGATTTCGAGGATCCCGTGGCTCTCACCGTCGGTGTATTTTGCAACTGGGCCCTGGAAAACCGGCAGCTGACGGCCTATCTGTCAGAGCGAATGGACATCGCAGAGATCACGGGCATGGATATCCCGCCGCCGCCGGCCGAAGTGCTGGTTGTTAAGACAACTACTGGAGAGAAGCAGTTTCCGCTCAAGGATATCCGGAAGTTGATTCCGCACACCTGCTTCATCTGCACCGATATGACTGCCGAGTGGACGGATGTGTCGGTGGGCATGTATGAAGGCCGGTCCGGATGGAACACCCTGTTGGTCCGCACCCGTACCGGCGCCGAACTGGTAGACAAGGCTGTGGCGGACGGGTGGCTGAAGACCGAGGCATTTCCCGAAGCAAACCAGAAGATGCTCTCGAATGCGGCTTTGGCCAAAAAGGAGCGCTCGTTCAGGCACGCAGATCGCCAGGGTTATCTCAACCAGGACGATGAAGAGAGCCGGCCGGCTTTGCGGGTGCCGCCCGAAGTGCTGGCCAGGTTTTTGGGTTGAAATGCCCCAGGTAATAAGCACGGCGTTTGGTTGATAACAAAATTGTTGTACCCCGAGTCTTTCATGAACGCTTAAGGCGTATGAACGAACTGGAAGGAGAAAGCTATGAATACAATAAGTGACGGCCGGCCTGGAGAGAAACGGTTGATGCAGGGCAACGATGCTTTTGCACGTGGGGCGCTGGAGGCCGGTCTTGCAGTGGCCGCCGGCTATCCAGGAACACCGTCTTCTGAAATCGTAGAAAACCTGGCCCGGGTCTCCCGGGAACGGAATATTTATGTTGAGTGGTCGGTAAACGAAAAGGTGGCCATGGAAGTGGCTGCAGCAGCATCCTTTGCCGGTCTGCGTTCGGCGGCCATCATGAAACAGGTTGGCGTGAACGTGGCTGCTGATTTTATGCTGCACCTCTCCGAGACCGGCACCCGGGGGGGCATGATCCTGATATCCTGCGAAGATCCGGGTGCGTTGTCATCGGGCAACGAAGGAGAGAGCCGCCCGTTTGCCAAGCTTTTCGAGGTGCCACTGATCGAACCGGCTGACTTCCAGGAGGCCAAGGACATGACCAAGTGGGCCTTTGAGCTCTCGGAAGAGATCCGCAACCTGGTGATGATCCGTTCGGTGACCCGCCTGTCGCATGCCAGCGGCAATGTTGTTCTGGGCGAGCTGCCAGCGGAAACCCCTGCAGCACGGTTCGAGCACAAGGGCGACTTCATGGATCCGGACAAGGGATATATGGTCCCTTTCCCCGTACACTTCCGGCACCTTCAGATGCAGAAAAAATTGCGTAAGGCGGTATCGATCTTCGAGGATTGCCCCTTTAACAGTTACGAGGGACCGGAGGCACCTGAAGTGCTTATAGTTACCAGCAGTGCCGGTTACCTGTATTCCAAGGAGGCCATCCAGTTGCTTGGCGTGGAAGGCCGGGTGGGCCTGCTTAAAATGGGAACCACCTGGCCTCTGCCGCCCAAGTTCATGGAAAAATATCTCTCCACCAGCCCGGTGATTTATACGGTGGAAGAGGTGTTGCCTTTTCTGGAGGATAACGTGAAGATCCTGGCGGCTGAATTGGCCGGCCGCATCGGGGTAAAGACGTTCCACGGCCGCAGTGACGGTACCCTGCCGTCGGTCAACGAGCTAAATCCGGATCTGGTGGCGGCAGGGCTCTCCAAGATATTGTCGCTGGAATACACGGCCATGGCACCTGCTTATGCCGAAATTGCACAGGCTGCCGGCGCCACTGCCGCCCCAGCGCGAGACCTGGCATTCTGTGCCGGCTGCCCGCACCGGTCCAGCTTATGGACGATTCACAACGTGCTTGAAATGGACGGGCGCGAGGGATTCTTATGCGGCGACATCGGGTGCTACACCCTGGGGGTAATGGCCACCGGATACGGCACGCTCAAGACGGTGCATGCCATGGGGTCGGGAACCGGACTGGCCAGCGGATTCGGCAAGCTCAAACAGTTCGGCATGGATCAGCCGGTGTTGTCCGTGTGTGGTGATTCGACGTTTTTCCATGCCGTGATGCCGGCCCTGGTCAATGCCATTCACAACCAGGCTGACATGACCCTGGTGGTGTTGGACAATTCCGGGACGGCCATGACAGGCTTCCAGCCGCACCCGGGATCAGAAGAGGATGCCGCGGGCAACGCAGTCCCGGCGCTGGATATCGCAGAGATTGCCAAGGCCATGGGTGCTCACGTGGAGCAGTCCGATCCCTTCGAGGTCGCCGCCACCCAAAATAAACTTCTATCACTCTTGGATAAAGGTGGGGTGAATGTATTTATTCTCAAGCAGGGTTGTGCGCTTGGCCCGGAAAAAAAGGGCCGCAAACTGTTCGATGTGAGTGTGGACGAAGATGTGTGCTTTGGCGAGAACTGCGGCTGCAACAAACTATGCACCCGCGTGTTCAAGTGTCCCGGGCTTAAATGGGATCCCGAAAAGAAGACCGCCCGTATCGACGACGTCATTTGCTCGGGCTGCGGGATGTGTGCTTCCATTTGCCCGTCCGGTGCCATCCAGAAAAAGGAGATAGCATAAAATGACAAATCAGACACTTTCAGCAGACCCCTTCAACCTGATCATCACCGGCGTGGGCGGCCAGGGTAACGTGCTGGCTTCCAAACTGATTGGCAATATGCTGGCCGACCAGGGCTTTTATGTCACCATCGGAGAGACCTTCGGCGCTTCTCAGCGGGGCGGCTCGGTGATGAGCCACCTTAGGATCAGTACGAAGTCCAGCCTGTCTCCGCAAATGCCCAGGGGCAAGGCCCATGCCATCGTATCCCTGGAACCCACCGAGGCCATCCGTGTGTTGCAGGAATACGGCAATCCAGAAGTCAAGGTCATCTCCAATACCCGCCCTGTTTATGCACTCGAGGTTATTAGCGGTGAGATCAGTTATCCCAGCGATGAGGAGCTCAAGGGCTGGATGCAGAAACTGACGGGTGCGTATTGGCTCATCGATGCCACTGACCAAGCTGTCAAAATGGGTAATCCCATTTTGGGAAATGTTTTGCTGGTGGGCGCTCTGGCCGGCATCGGTGATTTACCCCTGACAAAAGAGGGCTTTCGTAAGGTCATGGCCCGCACCATGCCCGCCAGCAAACTTGATATCAACCTTGCGGCTTTCGACAAGGGTCTGGCCATGATCAATTAAGTGCCGATCGCACGATTGATGCTTCGGGGATAGAAAATGAGAAGTTGTTATGGGACTTTTCCAAATTAAAATATCGCTGTCATTGTTGCTCCTGCTCCAATTGCTATACTGTTTTTTAGGCATCGGTTTCAATGGGGTAAGTTATTTGCGAACACGGTTTGGCGGACGGCAATTGAGTTCGAATCCCCCTATTGTAGGAGCCATATTTCTGTTGATTTATGGGGTGTTTCTGGTTGCAGGCTACAATGATTACTACCAGGCATACCGGGTCCTTATGGTTTTAGCGCTATTTTTTTTCGGATACTTTGGGATCATCCGGCATTTTATTCTGTATGCCCGAACACCGGAATCATACTCATCGAAATTATCCTGGTTCGTCGCTATTAGCATCAATCTTTTTGGTTTTTTACTGAACTTGCTAGCGGCAGCAGGCCGATTTACAGCGGTCATCAAATAGGAAAATCTTTATTTTCAACCAAATGAGAGGAACATTATGATAGCAGTTATTCAATCCATTGTTAAGTTTATGTTGCGGGTCTGTAATATCCTGGGACAAATCTTCATGGTGCTTGCCTGCATTCTGTTTTCTTTACTGGTACTGCTGGTTTTTTGCGGCAGTATTATGCGCTATGTGGTTGGCACACCTCTTGCCATTGCCGATGAAACTGCTTCACTCCTATTTTTGTCAGGATCCATTTTTACTCTCACCTATGGCTATCTGAATGACAAACTGATCCGCATATCTTTATTCTGGGACAAACTTCCCGGCAAGTGGAAGCAAGCTGCCAATGCAATTGGAACATTGGCTGGAACGGTGGTTTTTGGAATTGTTTTCTGGGCGACACTTACTTTTGCCTGGGACAATTACACGCTTGGCTCACGAACCATCATGACGGATATTCCCCTCTGGCCCTGGACGATGTCAATCCCATTATCTCTCGGGTTAATGACCGTCACGATGTTTTTAACCGCGTTTGCCCAATTACTTGATCTTCTTGGCAACGGGGTCAACCCAGAAAATGCAACGAGGTGAACATGACGGCAAGTATCATTCTCTTCACAGTCATCCTATTTATTCTGGCGACTGGTAATTATATCGGCACTGCCCTGGCATTTATCGGGCTAGCCATTCTCACCCTTTATACCGATGTTCCATACCAAGTGGTCGCCAACGGCCTCTGGCACCTGCTGGATTCTTATACCTTTGCCGCGATTCCGCTCTATTTTCTGCTGGGTGAGGTTATCGCCGTCACCGGGATTGCCCAGAGAATATTCGGTGCTATCGCGCCCCTGTTCAGCAGGTTGCCCGGTGGCCTTTTACAAAGCAATATTGGAACCTGTGCCCTTTTTGCCGCTATCAGTGGATCTTCCACCGCCACCACAGCCGCTATCGGTTCCATTGCCTATGATGAACTTATAGAAAGAGGATATTCCTCCCGCTCATTGATTGGCAGCCTGGCCGGTGGCGGTACTCTTGGGATATTGATACCTCCCAGTACCGTCCTGATCCTGTATGGTGCCCTTCAGCAGGTTTCCGTGGGCAAACTATTCGTGTCGGGCATTATTCCGGGGATCATCGTGGCCCTGTCCTACATGGTATACATCGGGGTTCAGGCTAAATTAAAACCGGACCTGACGCCGCAAGAAGATACGAAAATAATTCCCTTGGGAAAAGCATTAAAAAAGAGTATGGAGGCCTGGCCGTTTTTTATTTTGATGGCATCGGTTCTGGGAACGGTGGTCGCCGGTTTGGCCACCGCCACCGAAGCTGCAGCAATAGGCGTGATAGCAGCGCTCGTACTGGCTGCATTTTTTAAGAGATTCACCCTTAGTACCGTCCCGGATGTTCTGTGGAGAACACTTTCCACCTTCAGTTCACTAGCATCCATATTCATCGGAGCGGCTATCCTGGCCCAAGCGGTTGCATTTACCGACCTGCCTGATTACCTGATGACGGTTATTACAGAGGCGGGGTTGGGTCGTTATGCCGTTATAGCGTTGATTTATCTGACCTATCTTGTCCTCGGCTGCTTTTTTGAGCCCATGTCCATGATGTTTATCACATTGCCGGTCGTCTATCCTGTCGTAACCCAGCTGGGTTTTGACCCCGTCTGGTTCGGCATTGTTATGGTTATGGTGATTGAAATTGCCGTCCTGACGCCACCGCTCGGCATGAACTTGTTTGTTCTGATGACGGTTTCCAAGGGGCGTCATTCACTGATGGAGACCGCTGTAGCCGCTATCCCCTATTGGGTGATACTCTTGAGCTGTCTGGTTGTCTTTACCTTGTTCCCGGGTATTGTTTTGTTCCTGTCGGACAAGGTCATTTATTAATTTTTTTATATATGGAGGTACAACATGTCGATCAAAAAGAAGCTCTTCATTGGTATCTGTTCAATCGTTGTTATTTTGCTATGCGCCGGTTCCGGATTTGCTCAAACCGTAACGTGGAAGGTTGGTTACGGTGGCGCGCCGAATGATCCGAACGATAAATTGCTGCAGGCTTTTGGTCAAAAACTTGATGAGGCCAGCGGCGGGCGGTTTAAACTCAAAATTGTAATGACTGCACCACTGGGTTACGGCAACAATCAAATTTTACGTTTTCTGAAACAAGGCCTGGCAGATGCAGGTATTGTCATACCGAATTACCTGTACAAGGACGAACCGTTGATCGGTGTTATGCTACCTGCGGGCGTACTTCTTGACCAGGAAGACAATGAAAAGCTGTTCCCGGTAATGAGAGAGGCTCTCGACAAGATTTACGGTAAATGGGGTGTCGAACTGAGAGGCCCGGTGATACCAGCAATCATGGTTGATTGGACGCTAATCTCCAAGGAGCCGATTAACAGCCTTGAGCAGCTTAAAGGCGTTAAAATCCGCCACTCGGATAAAATTCCCATTAAGGCGTTGAACAAATTGGGTGTCCCAGCTCAGTTCGTTGATGTGAATGAGACGTATATGGCCTTGAAAACCGGTGTCATTGACGGTGCCGCAGCCAGCCGCTTGTGGACGTTGCAGGCATCATATTATGAAGTAACGAAATATTTTTCACAACTTTACCCCCACTCAACAGCTGTTATGCCCGGGATCGCCGTTACCAAAAAATCATGGGCCAAACTGCCTGACGACCTAAAGGATGTATGGGAAGCAACGGCAAAAAGTTTTCTTTGGGATGCGATGTATAGCGCATGGAAGGCCAAAACTTATGAAATCAATTCTGCTAAAGGGCTGAAAGAAAAGGGGATGGTGGAACTTGATGGTTTTTCCCGTGAAGACCGGATTACAATACAGAAAACCACTCTGGAAGAATGGTTGACTGAATGCAAACGGTTAGGTCCGGAGGCGGTCGAACATTATAATAAAGTGGTTCCCCTCATACCGAAGGAGTAATGCTGAGGAGTACCTTACGGGCGCCACCAATCTTATGAATGAATAATTATATGGGTAGACAGGAGGGTTTTGGATTGGATGTTCTGGCGAATATCCAATCCGGAACCTGATTGTTTACTTATCATCAAGCAATTTGCCCATCTGGAAAGAATTTATTCTGGGAACAGATCCAATCGTCTGTTACTTAATTGGCAATAGGAAGGAGAATGATGAACAGTAAACCCAACACAATCCTATTGAGAAACGTCGCAATATTTGATGGCAATAATGAGACCCTCGCCAAAGACATGGATTTACTGGTGGAGGACAACAAGATCGCCAAGATCGCCCAGTCGATCCCGGTAGATGAGGGTGCATCGGTGATTGACGCAAAAGGCCGCACTATGACACCGGGTTTCATCGACGCACATTCACATTTGATGTTCCAGATGTCGTTTGCCGAGGCGTTTACTTCGGATGAGTTCTTCTGGGCCTATGTCTCAACACAGACAGCCAGAACCTATCTGAATAATGGGTTTACAACGATCCGAGAAATGGCCGGCAACTCGTTCTCACTCAAGAAAGCGATCGATCGGGGTATTGTTGAGGGTCCGCGCATTTACCCTTCCGGCCCAATGATTTCGCAAACCTCCGGCCATTCAGATCATCGAACAGATGCCCAAAAATCCGCCATGATTGCTAGTGAGCCTTCGATCCCTATGAAGTATGATATGGTGCAGATTGCTGACGGGCGGGCCGAGGTGCTTAAAGCAGTGCGTGAGGCCCTGCGTCGCGGCGCCTCCCAGGTCAAGATCGCTGTCGGGGGAGGCACCGGTTCATTTGCTGACCCTATGGATGTGACCCAGTACACTTTGGATGAAATTCAGGCGGCGGTGGAGGCGGCGGCCGACTGGGGCACCTATGTCGTGGCGCATGCATATACCGACAATGCCATCCGACGGGCGATCGAGGGCGGCGTCAAGAGTATCGAGCATGGCAATCTCATGAATGAGGAAACCCTTTACCTGATGAAGGAAAAGGACATCTGGTTATCACCTCAGGTAAGCGTCTACACGTTTTATCCCAATGGCTATACTGAAGAGATGATGAAGAAACACGACCAGGCCTTTGCCGGCATCGACAACATGTTCAATAACGTGAAGAAGATCGGTTTTGAAAAGATCGCCTTTGGTTCCGACATCATTACCGATCCTGAGATGATGGCGCGCATCAACGAGGAATTCGTGCATCGCACCAAATGGTTTACCCCGGCGGAGATCCTTCGTCAGGCGACTACCAACTCAGCAACGTTGCTCGCTCTATCGGGTCCCCGTAATCCCTATCCGGGCAAACTTGGTGTAATTGAGGAAGGTGCCTATGCGGATCTGCTGCTGGTGAACGGCAATCCACTTAAGGATATATCAATTCTCACCAATCCCGAAGAAAACCTGGCTCTGATTATGAAAGATGGGAAGATTTGGAAAAACAACATCAGTTGATCCAAGGAGAAAGGCGCTGAGATTTTGGTCATTGTCTGCGACAGTTTCCAACAGAATAAAAAAGGATCCCGCAACTTGGAGGAGAGAAACCAAGTTGGGCGCAAAGAAGGTAGCTATTGCTACCTGGACCTTAGCCCATATTAATCGTTATTACCACTAACATCGAGGAGTAAGCCATTGACCGTTGGAAACGAGCCGTTTTCCACATCTTACAATGAGGCCCGCAGCAAGTTTCTGGAATCTGCCGATACTGCCGGCGCAGCCTTACACGAAGTGCGGCATCCCAACTCTGGTCCCGCCGGTGAGCCGCTTTTTATTGATTTTGCCTCTCTGGGACCAGTTGAGGCGCAAAATGCGCTGATAGTGGTATCCGGTACGCATGGTGCCGAAGGTTATTGCGGTTCCGGCTGTCAGGTCGACCTGTTGCGTAGTTCCGGTCGCCTCGCTGCATACGGGGCGTTCCATCTAATCCTGGTGCATGCTCACAATCCCTGGGGATTTGCCTGGGGGCGTCGAGTGAATGAAGACAATATTGATCTGAACCGCAACTACATCGATTATGCCGGCGATTATCCGATGAATGAGGCATATCAAGAGGTTGCGGATATGATGCGTCCCAACATGCTAAATGAATCGACGCTGTCCAAACTTGAAGCCTTTTTGCGGGCGTATGGCCCTGGCCGGTTGGCCCGTCTTGTCGCGCCGGGTCAACGCGTCGACCCGAAGGGCTTATTTTTCGCAGGTCTCGGACCGGCCTGGTCAAACCGGATTATGCATCAGGAACTACCTGGACTGGTTATTGGCAACAAAAGGATTGTGACAATTGATATCCATACCGGTCTGGGTCCCTACGGACATGGTGAAATTTTACACGAGTATACGAAAGGCACCCAACCCTACCATAGTTTCAATCATTGGTTTGAAGGTGAGGCTGTTTCCATCCGGGAGGGCGAATTTGCAGCGACAGAAGGATTTAAACCCGATGGCGATTTTGTCTCCATGGCAGCCATGAACGCAATGATGCCCGGTAAGGAGCATCTTTCGTTTGCAGTTGAATATGGAACGGTGGACATGCAGCAGATCATCCGGGCACTATTTGCTGACAATTGGTTGTTCAATCATGGCGATCCACTGTCTCCTAAAGGTCAGGCCATTCGCGCAGAGTTGACTGCCTGTTTCCACATCAATGAAGATAAGTGGCATCAAATGGTTCTGGACCGTTTCCACTGGATCCTCGATCGAATAGCAATTATTGGCACCGCTTAAGGCTAACAGGTGTCCGGACAAGATATCATCAGTAAAAAGGATTTTGATAGAAATTGTAATTATTGCCCGTTTGTACTATCAAAACAAGCCTTCGATAATTGACCTAATTCGGAAATCGAAGATTTCATCAAGTTTAACGATCCCCCTCAAGTTAAGATTATGTAACAAAATCTATAAATAATTTATAATTTTTAGTGCTTCACGAACCCCAAGATATTGCGGTAGCCTCATAGATCGGTTTTTGTTAGATTCCGGCTATAAATCAAATCTTTTCGCAGCGGCAGAAAGCGGTGGATTTGGAGTTCTAATCTCTCCTTTATTGATTTTTAATGAACTACCTCGCAGCTCTGCTGCGGGGTAGTTCATTGTAACATTCTGTAATGCTGCACTATATTATTCTATTTACCCGTTACCATGAGAAACAATCTTCCTGTATGGTCAAATCATTGGGGCAGCAATCCTGCAGCCAACAGAATAATGATTCCCTTTAATCGTATTTTCAGAAAACGGATAAGATTCTATGATGCTGAATTTTACCTATGGAAAGATTTTTGTGGAGGAGGGTAGGGTATATATTTAGGTAGGACTGTGCCCAAATTGTGCCCGTCAAGGTCAAATATTTCCAAACATTTCCAAACGAAACCAAAAGTT
>JAOZSC010000314.1 GCA_029939875.1 Desulfobacterales bacterium | reverse complement strand
TTTACCGCAATCCCTTGACAACACAGGATCTGAAGTCCTCCGGCTTTCCCGGAGGGTAAACAACATGGCATAAAAAGAGCCTATCCAAAGAGCCTATCCTTTGAATTGACCCCATGGGTATCCTCAAAAGGGTGCACTCATTGTAATAGCGCTGATAATACCAGAGCATTAAATACTGTCTGCCATGTTGTTTATGCATCGTTGAGGTTGATTTGACGACCGATAAAAGCTGGTGCAAGGGAAAAAGCATCAGTCATTGACCAATCGCACATAATCCAGAAAAACGCTTTTCGGCTCAGCCAGGCTGACAGCGAATATTCCAAGGCCTTGAATTTGATTCAAGGCCATTTTGCGTTTTTGGGGGGCATTTTCGACCTGGCTGAGGGGAATTTTGACCAGGTTCCAACCGGCGGATATGGAAAAGCGTTTGTTGAACCGGTCCGCGTAGTGCTGGACACCGAGGGTATGCCGGCGGTCATGAATTCGGCAGGTCAATTGGATCGGTTCTGGATCCGGGTTGTAAATGCTCAACTGCAGTTGCTCGAAACCCTGCCAGTTGCCGGGAAAATATTTCAACGCGACGCCGGAATATTTGGAGGTATTCAACATCACTTTCAATGATGCGCTGCCGTGAAAATGAATTTTATGATCGATTGAAAAATCCACGTTTCCTATCCATCTGCCCCTTTCAAAAGGGGTCTCAAAATCCGACAGCACCGGAAATTGGTTTCGGGCCGTGGTCTCGTCTATGACGGCAACCGCCAGGGGCAACAAAGTCATGGCCACCAATATCACGGAAATAATCTGGAAAATTCTAAGAACGGTTTCTGAAATTGACTTCCTGTTTGGAGCCCAGAAAACCAATGCCACCAGACTGCCGATGATATCCCGGGCAACATCGGTCAAGTCGGCGCTTCGAAATGACGCCGTCTGCGCCAGCTCTATCAGGCTGCCCAGCACGACCGTGGCGGCAAGTACAATAAGCCCCTGGCGCCAGAACGTCGTTTTGGAGCCTTGCGGCCAGTTCACCAGGGTCAGGTAGGTCAGGATGGCAAAAAACAGGATATGTCCCAGATCCCAGAAGCAGCTGTAGGAGCGTGAAGAAGAATAGCCCGGTCCCCCGACAAAAAACAGAACAAGGCAGATGGAGACAGTTGCCGTCAGCAGGGCATTTTTTTTCGAGAATGAATGATTTTTTCCGGATGACATAATTGCGAAAGATAACGGGCAATATTTTATGACAACTTACGGCGAACATTTATAAAAAATGGTTAAATGTGTCGTTCGCAAAACAAACTAACTCGCGACAAAAGCAATAACAGTGCCAAAGAAAAAAATCCAGAAAATAAAAATGAATTATTTGTAGCAAAAAATATTAAACCCTAAAAGAGATTATAGAGGTCGAGATATTGACAGAATAGTGAAAAAGTGCGGCTCATGGCCCTGGATGGCTTCTGAGAAATCGCCGTCTGTGGAATTGAAGTAACAATTACATAGGAATTGTTACTTAAATTCCACAGCAAACATCCCCTCTGTATCATAAAGATCCATGAGTCTCATTTTTTTTCACGCTAGCAATGTCTTAGCCCCTTTAGCTTACACTAAATTTCCCCCGCTAATATTTATTTTTCTTTGCCAAATTCCGTTCCCTGGCACTGATCTTGCTGTGAGGATACAATCAGTAATCATCGTCTGAATTTTGGAACAGCACTTTCAATCCATAAACCACTCAACTGAAATGTAAGGAAGCTCAAAGGAGGTGAAGTCTAAATTGCTTCGTATTGAGGGGAAAAGTACCGTTTATAGCTTTTAATAATAAGAATATAGAGGAGGGAGAAAATGAAAAAGCAATTTTTAATTTTATTTTTAATAGCCGGGGCAGCCCTGTTTTTAGTACAGGCAACGGCGCAGGCTACTAAATCAATCAGCTTTGATGACACCGTCATTTATTGGCCGACGTGGGACAACTCGAGTGCTGATGATTCCACCGATTCGATTGGTGCACCGAAGTTTCCGGCGATCGGAGCGGGAAACCTGGTAGTTGAAAACGGAAGATTGATGGAGGTAAGCTTCAATTACGGAGAAGTCAATAATTATATAACGGCTGGTGATCTATTTATCGACTTGAATCACGACTCGAATTGGGATTATGTTGTGCAACCGGAAAACTACGCAAAAAACCCGCGAGCCGTTCAAACGACGAGTACTGTTTATCAGATCGACGGCTCCTTCAGTGCCAAAAAAGATGCCAATGACAATTTGTACGTCTATTCCGATTCCTTTTTTTCCGGAACCAGTCTGAGCTACCGCGAAGACCATCCTGTGGCTGCACAAAATTTTAAATTCTATGACTCTTGGGTTGCAGGTTTTAGAAATTTTAATGATACTTTATCTACGCCGGTAGTCTTCTCTGATCTCGATATTCCTTTCGCAGGAGGCGATCTAATCATCGCCTTTTCGCCAACCTGCGCAAATGATGTATTATATTCACCAGCGCCCGTCCCCGAACCGGCCACGATGCTGCTGTTTGGCGCGGGTCTGCTCGGTCTGGCAGGTGCGGGAAGAAAAAAGTTTAAGAAAACGCTCAAGGCATAAGGCTGAGGGCAAACGCCGGCAGGACCTGAAGGCCGGGAAGGATAGGAAGCTATAAAAGCATAGAAGTCTGGAAGCCGGGTTACCATGGAAGTGGAACCCCGGCTTCCCTGGTTTTTGAGCCGACCGGCATCGAGAAAGTAAAATTTTCCGGATCAGAATAACCTCAGATTGTTCCTGATAAAGTCACCCCTTCTTGCAGGACCTTTTCCTTGCGAGGACAGCCAGTCCGATGAGCCCGGCACCTAACAGCAGCATGGAGGACGGTTCAGGAACCGGGGCTTCACCTTCGATTACATCATTGCCACAGGTCATGCTCCAATGAAAGGCGATTTGTCCGCCGCTTACCGGCCCAAAATCGTAAGGAATTACAAATTTCAACAGGTTATTGGCTTCATCAAGCTCCCAAGACCCCCCGGCGGCAACCAATGATGCGTTACTCTTATCCACCCTCACCATTTGGTGGGCACGGTAGCCGATAAAAAAGAAATCGTCAGAGAATAAAATATCATCTTCCCCGTCTATGGCATAAAGCGACGCACTACCGGAAGTCGCTTCTCCCGCGCCGGGGCCAGGATAGGAATCAAAGGCCAGCACAAAATTCCAATTTGTGTCGGTAGTCTCATAATTATCGTTTTCATAAGGAGCAACACCGACAGGCTTCCATCCACCGGTGCCGATAAAAAGATCACCCAGACTGGAGCCAACCAATCCGTAATTGCTTATAAAACTGTCAACATATGCAGTGCTAATATCTACATGCAGGCCGTTTGCCAAAAAATAAACCTTCATGGAATCAACTTGAAAAGTCGTCGGCTTGCCGATCACATCCTGTTGGGGCGCAGCTATAGGGGTAGCTCCCCAGTAGGTATCAGGTATAAGGGTATCGGCACCCGCCACCGCAGGGAAGGCGATAAGAAACACAAAAAATAAAATTGAAATAAATTTTATTTTAATTGCTCATCTCCTCCAAGTTTTCAATAACATCAAGAGCATTCCGGTTGGTTATTCCATTTATACTTTTTTGCTAATTTTCTTACGACCCAGTCCCGCCAGTCCGAGAAGCCCGGCACCGAACAGCAGCATGGTTGCCGGTTCGGGCACAGCACTCAAAACAATGTTGTCAAAGTATGCATTGCCAATGATACTATCACTTCTTTTAAATTCTTCTAACATTAGATGAAAATCGTGGTCATAGGTTAACTCGAACAGATAAGAATGCCAGGCACCATCATCAATTAAAACATCCTCTGCGCCACTTACCGTGCCGGTTGCCCAAAACCACCTATTTACACCAGCAAAAGCCTGGCTGACACCGAAATAGCCCCCCGAATCATCTGTTTCTCCCAGCCCCAGATAATCAAATGACAACCAATAGGTTCCGGCGGAAAAGGTATCGCCTTTTGTAAAAATATCGCCACCAGAATTCAACGCA
>JAOZSC010000313.1 GCA_029939875.1 Desulfobacterales bacterium | reverse complement strand
GTTGGGAGGTCTTCTTAAAAATGCCGATCTATGAATACGAATGTACCAAGTGCGGCCACATTGAAGAGGTTTTGCAAAAATTTTCCGACAAACCCCTTCGGCGGTGCCCGCAATGCTCGGGAAAGCTTCACAAACTAGTTTCCCAGAGTACGTTTCATCTCAAGGGAACCGGCTGGTACGCAACCGATTATGCGAACAAATCCGGCGGTCCTGCAAAGCCCTCGCAAAAATCCGCGCAAAGCAAATCTGCAGATCCGAAAACATCTGATCCCGGTTCCGGCTCCGATACCGACTCCGGCAGTTCAAAAAAAACCGCCGCCAAATCCGATTAGCCGTTGCTGTTGCCAACGATCCGGGTAAATTCGGCGCTGTTTTCGACATACATCGGGTTCCGTGTTGCGGGCTGATTCGGCATAGGCCAGCCGCACAGCTGTGAAATCGCCGGATAGCGATCATTGCCCGTTAAAAGGGCATCCGGTTCATGTAATTCTTTTCTGACTGCCTGTTTAAGGGGCAGTTCCTGCCGACTTCTCTCAGCGCCAGTGGTCGGTGCATTGTTGATGTAAGAAAAATACAAAAAATTCGAGTCCTGTCTCTTTACAAATATAAAAGGGTGATTATAATTTCAGACAAAACGATTTCTACTTAAAAATCTTACCTAACATTTTAATATCATAAAAAATTTTAAACTCTATTTCGAAGGGGGGTGGAACGGATAACCGTCGTTTGGGTCGCCGCACTACGTGCAACATGACTCTTTCAAGCCTAACAGAAGTTTATAAAAGGAAAATTTTTTGTCAACGTAAAAGGAGAAAGTAAACCATGAAACTGAGACCATTGCAGGATCGAATTTTAGTCCAACGCGTCGAGGAAGAAACCACCACCAAGGGAGGTATTATCATTCCGGACACCGCCAAGGAAAAACCGGCGGAAGGCAAAGTCGTGGCGGTCGGTAACGGCAAACTGAGTGATGACGGCAAACGGATTGCGCTTGAAATTAAAAAAGGAGACCGGATCCTATTCGGTAAATACTCCGGGAGCGAAGTGAAAATCGGCGGCGAAGAATACCTGATCATGCGCGAAGAAGATGTGCTTGGCATAATTGACTAATAAAAATGACCTTATGGAGGATATAATAAGATGGCGAAATTGATAAAATACGATATGAAAGCCCGCGAGGCGATGCTTAACGGAGTACAAACTCTTGCCGATGCGGTGGTGGTCACCCTGGGCCCAAAGGGAAGAAATGTGGTGATCGACAAATCCTGGGGTTCTCCCACGGTCACCAAAGATGGGGTGACGGTTGCCAAAGAAATTGAACTGGAAGACAAATTCGAAAACATGGGCGCCCAGATGGTCAAAGAGGTCGCCAGTAAAACCAGTGATATGGCCGGTGACGGTACCACCACGGCCACCGTGCTGGCAAGGTCCATATATGAAGAGGGCCAAAAACTGGTAGCGGCCGGCAACAACCCCATGGCGATCAAACGCGGAATCGATGCGGCTGTCGAAGTGGTCGCCAAAGAGCTTCGCGCCATGAGCAAACTCACCAAGGACCAACGTGAAATCGCCCAGGTCGGCAGCATTTCCGCCAACAATGACGAAACCATCGGCAACATCATCGCCGAGGCCATGAACAAAGTGGGCAAAGAAGGCGTCATTACCGTGGAAGAGGCCAAGAGCATGGAAACCACCCTTGAAGTGGTGGAAGGCATGCAGTTCGACCGCGGCTATCTTTCCCCCTATTTTGTCACGGATCCGGAAAAAATGGTCGTTTCACTGGAAGATCCCTACATCCTGATCAACGAGAAAAAAATCAGCAACATGAAAGACCTGCTGCCGGTTCTCGAGCAAGTTGCCAAGATGGGCAAACCGCTGATGATCATCGCCGAAGATGTTGACGGCGAGGCCCTGGCGACCCTGGTGGTCAACAAACTCAGGGGCACTCTGCAGGTGGCCGCCGTCAAGGCGCCCGGTTTCGGGGATCGCCGCAAGGCCATGCTGGAAGACGTCGCCATTCTCACCGGTGGACAGGTGGTATCGGAAGACCTGGGAATCAAGCTGGAAAACCTGACGCTTCAGGATCTTGGACGGGCCAAACGCGTGAGCATCGACAAGGACAACACCACCATCGTTGACGGTGCCGGCTCCCGCTCGGCTCTCGAGGGTCGCGTGAAACAGATTCGCGCCCAGATCGATGAAACGACCTCCGATTACGACCGTGAAAAATTGCAGGAACGCCTGGCCAAGTTGATCGGCGGCGTGGCCGTTATCAATGTCGGGGCTGCCACCGAGACCGAGATGAAAGAAAAAAAGGCCCGGGTGGAAGATGCGCTGAACGCCACCCGTGCAGCGGTTGAAGAAGGCATTGTCCCCGGCGGCGGAGTGGCCCTGGTCCGGTGCCTGGAGGCCCTGGGGAAAATGAGAATCAAGGCCGATCAGAAACTGGGCGTCAAAGTCATTATGCGCGCCATTGAAGAGCCGTTGCGCCAGATTGCCAACAATGCCGGTCTTGAAGGTTCGGTGGTAATCGACAAGGTTAAAAATGAAAAAGATTCTTTTGGCTACAATGCGGATAGCGACACCTATGAAGATCTTTTTAAAGCCGGTGTCATCGATCCGACCAAAGTCGTTCGTCTCGCACTGCAAAACGCGGCCAGCGTGGCGTCATTGATGCTCACCACCCAGGCCATGGTAGCCGACAAACCGGAAGAAAAAGCGGAAGCCATGCCAGGCGGCGCTCCCGGAATGGGCGGCGGCATGGGCGGTATGGGCGGTATGGGCGGCATGATGTAATTACCGCCGTCAGTCAGTCCAGAAGCTATGAGCCCCTGCGGAATATTTTCATATCCGCAGGGGCTTTTTTGCTTTCAGCAATTCATCGTGCATCTTGTTTTACCGGAGGTGAAAAATTTGACAATTCAACGATAATCTTGTAATCTTATTACAGAAAAGCCAGTTTTCCCATCGACTTCAAACTGCTAAAAAGAATCGGAGTATCTGATGACAAGCAAATTGCGTTTCAACCCTTTGCGCCGCACGTCTATTTTCTTTCTGCTGCTGGCAGCATCCCTTGTCCCTTCGCTCGCCCAGAGCCAGCAAACCGTTCGATACGAAACCGGTTTTTTTTACACGGTCCAAAAGGGAGACACCCTCTGGGACCTTTCCGAAAAATTTTCAGACACCCCCTGGCAGTGGCCGGAATTATGGAAGGAAAACAGCCAGATCGCAAACCCTCACCGCATTTATCCGGGTCAGCGGATTCGCCTTTACCGCCGCCGCGGCGTCCAGGGTGCGGAAGCAAAAAAAATCGTTGAAAAACCCGAGCTGAATAGGCTGATAGCCTACCACTATGCCGCCATCGAACGGGTGGGTTTCATTCGCCAGCAGGCGCTCGCCCCCCAGGGTACCATTTTTAAAGTGGAAGGAAAAAAGGAGATGATCAGCACCGGAGATCTGGTATACATCCGGCCGGAAAAGACCGGCATGCTTACGAAGGGGGAAAAATATACGATCTACCGTACCTTAAAACCCATCAAAGATGTCAAAACCAAGCAACCCATCGGCATTCAACATTATCTTGCCGGTGTCGTGCAAATTACCCTTAAGCGGCCCGAATTTGTGCTGGGCAGAATCACGGCGACCTACCGGCCCATCCGCACCGGTGACATGCTGATGACCTATGTTAAGAGATTGCCGCACATCTCCCTGCAAGATGCCCCCAAGGGCCTTGAAGGCCGGATTATCATTTCAGAGGAACACCAGACGATTTTCGGCGAAGGTGCCATCGCGTTCATTGACAAGGGACAAAAAGACGGCGTCGTCCCCGGTCAGCTGTACTGGGTATACAAGCAGGAAAAATACCGCATAAATCCTGAAAAAAAATATGAAACCACCCTCACCCCCGTTTTTCTGGGAGAATTGCTGGTATTGCGAACCGAAGAGACAACCGCCACGGTGACCGTCACTGATTCGCGCAGGGCCTTTCATGCGGGATCGCGGATCATCACCCCGTTCAAGCTGGAGTAGTC
>JAOZSC010000312.1 GCA_029939875.1 Desulfobacterales bacterium | reverse complement strand
CGACTGATTTTTCGTGGTCCAATGACTGCCCGCAAGCCGTTATAGACCTCCTCGTCTATGGTCAATGTAAGCTTCCGTTGCATCGCAAACACCTCCTCGGAAATTACACGTATAATACACGTGTATTGTTTTTATGTCAAGAGTCCAGAAATATTTTTCTATAGAGCAAAACGGGTTCTTCGGCCGCAGCGTATAGCTGCCGGGTGAAACTAGAGGGGGATATCCTCCATATTTGCAGTATTGACCACCGTAAAATCGGTATGGGGTGAGTGCTAATTGCCCTTCTAATAATCGATGTCGCCAGTTTCACATATCAAGCTGCGATCACACCAATGGGTCAACATGTAATCAGTAATGGAACGCACACAAATAAGTTCAGCCCCCGAACGCAGCTTCTGAAATTTCCATGGGCGCTGGATCAGCGGCTTGAATGGCATCCATTTTTCCCATCGTAATCGGCAAAATTGAGTTGATGAAATATTTCGCGGTCTGCAGCTGGCCTTCGTAAAAAGCGGTGTCTTTGTTTTTGGCTGCTTTTTCCAGTTTTTGCACCGCGATGGTCGCCCGCCACAGGAGCATCCAGGCCGTGCACACATCGCCAGCGACATCCAGAAAGGGTTTGGCGAATGCAAAGGCCACCTTGACGTCCGGCGACATGGCGGTGGTGCCCAGCTGCATGGCGACCTCTCCCAGCCGCTTGACGGCCTCATCCAGTTTTGCAGCCAGCGCTTTGAGGGATTCGATTTTGGCGGCTTCAGCCGTGGTCTTCTGGATTTGCTGGAAAAAATTCAAAAACACCGCTCCGCCCTTCATGCCCAGCTTGCGCCCTAGAAGATCCATCGCCTGGATGCCGTTGGTCCCCTCGTAGATAGAAGCAATCTTGCAGTCGCGCAGCAGCTGCTCCACGGGATATTCGCACGTATAGCCGTATCCGCCGTAAACCTGGACAGCTTCCACGCAAATATCAAAACCGCGATCTGAACAATAGGATTTAAATACAGGTGTCAGAAGATCGATCAGGCCCTGATAATGCGCCTTTTCTTCTTCATTATCCGTGCACACCTGTTTGTCGAACATCCAGGCGATATAGTATGCCAGGCTGCGCATGCCATCCACATGACTTTTCATCCACATCAGCATGCGGCGCACGTCCGGGTGCCGGATAATCGGAACCGGGGCAGCGTCCGCATCGGCGATCTGGATCAAATCCTTTCCCTGCAGGCGCTCTTTAGCATAATTGGCAGCATACATGTAAGCCGCCGACCCGCACATCATCCCGATAATCCCCACCGCCAGGCGTGCGGCGTTCATCATGTAAAACATCACCCGCATGCCCTTGTTTTCTTCTCCCAGCAAAAGCCCGCGGCACTTGCACTTGCCGCCCAGGGCCATGGCACAGGTCGCGCTGCCGTGGATACCCATTTTTTCCTCGATACCCGTGCAGACAATGTCGTTGGGCTGTCCCAGGCTTCCGTCGTCATTGACCCAGATCTTGGGGACAATAAACAGCGAGATCCCCTTGGTGCCTTTGGGCGCCCCTTCGATACGGGCCAGCACCGGGTGGATGATGTTTTCGGCAAGATCGTGGTCACCGCCGGTGATAAAAATCTTGTTGCCTGTCAGGCTGTAAGTCCCATCGAAATTTTTCACTGCCGTGGTGGTCAGCGCCCCTACGTCGGATCCGGCCTCAGGCTCGGTCAACTGCATGGTACCGCTCCACTGGCCGGTGTACATCTTTTTTAAAAACATCTGCTTTTGTTTTTCGGTACCGAAATTTTCAACCAGTTCTCCGGCAGCGTGCCCGACAAAGGCATACAGGGTACAGGCGTAATTGGCCCCGCTTAAATACTCGGAAGCCGCCTGGGCGATGCTACGCGGCAATCCCTGCCCGCCCAGTTCAGGATCGGCGATCATCGCTGTCCACTCGCCTTCGCGCATCAGCTTATAGGGACGGTGAAAACATTGCGGGACCTTCACCTTCCCGTCTTCAAATGTTGCCCCGTTGCGATCCCCCTCGGCAAGAGTCGGCAATATCTCCTTGATAGCCAGATTGCGTGCTTCATTGATAATCAGGTCAAAGGTTTTACGGTTAAAATCCGAATACTTCTCACAGTGCGTGAGTTGATCAACTTTAAATTGCTCGTAAAGAACAAAATCAATATCTCTCCGGTCTGCAATTACCTGGGCCACAATCCGCTCCTCCTCTTATCGTTTTTTCCATTGCGCAGGCCGTCTTTCCATCATGGCCGTGATGCCTTCCTGAAAATCCTTGGTCCGCAACAGAATACTGTTCAGGTTGGCTTCCATGTCCAGCTGGGTCATCAGATCCACCCCTTCACCGCGTTTGATAATTTTTTTTGCCGCCCCCACGGCCAGCGGTGCGGTGCTGCAAATGTCGCGCCCCAGGGTTTCGGCTTCGGCGACAAGCTCTGCTTCCGGGTACAGGTAATTGACCAACCCCCAGTCAAGAGCCTGCCGGGCGCTGTAATTGCGTGCGGTCATAAAAATCTCCATGGCCCGGTATGAACCCACCGCCCGTGACAGCCTTGAGGTGCCGCCCAGATCGGCGATGACACCCAGTTTCAATTCCGGCAGCCCCCACAGGCAATCGTCGGCCATCAACAAAATATCGCAGGCCAGTGCAATCTCCAGGCCCAGGCCTAACGCCCGACCGTGCATAACGCAGATGATGGGAATTTCGATGGCTTCCAGCCGGTTGATATACTGCTGAAATTTGTAAATCAGCGCCCGCAATGGCGCGCCTCCGGCTCCGGCGTCCCCGGCATACGGCAGGACGGCTCCGCCCAGGGAATTAAAATCAATGCCAGCAGAAAAAATAGTTCCCTGCCCCCGGAGTATAATCGCTCGAATATCAGGATCCGCCGCCTGGGCTTCGGCCATCTCGCAGATGCCGATGAGCATTTCCACGGTAATCGCATTTCTTTTCTCCGGACGGTTTAAAATGATGGTATAGATGCTTTCGTTTTTTTCGCCAATCAAAAAATTATCCGTCATTTTTTCCTCACTTCAACGCGGCGTAGCGCAGAGCGCATGGCGTAGTCTAAAAACCTAATTTCTATCCGATGTCACGCTTTGCGCTTTGCGATAGGCGCTATGCGACTATCTTCAAGTCTTCGATTGGATATGACATGCACGAATGCACGTAGCCAAACTGTCTGTCGGACTTTCTCACCAGTACGCCGGCCGGTTGAAATACTTTGCCGGAAACAACTTTGACCCGGCACATGCTGCACTCCCCGGAACGGCAAAGAGAAGGAACCACAACCCCGTTTTTTTCCAGGGCCACCAACAACGGCTCATCCGCCCGCGCCTTCAGCGACTGGTGGCCCTTGACTTTAACGGTAAAAACGGCATCCTGGCCGATTTCAGCCGGCCAGCCGGGATACTCGCGGATGTTGGCCGGAGCGCCGTACATTTCCTGCTTGATCTTACGCCTGGGCACTCCAATTTCTTCGACCTGGGGCAAACAAAAGTCATACAGGCCGCGGGGACCACAGATAAAAAAGGATTTATCGTCGATCCCCTCCAGCACTTCTTTCATAATATCACGGGTAATGAATCCGCAAGCCCCCTGGTAACCGCCGGCAGGCTCTTCGACTACCGGGATGTAATGAATATTATCAAATCGTTCGGCGATACGTTTGAACTCAGCGTCAAAGATAATATCATCCGTGGTTGCGCTGCCATAAAAAAGATATACGTTTCGATCCAGTTGGCATTCAATGATTTCGCGAATCATACTCATAAACGGTGTAATACCACTGCCGCCGGCAATGCAGACCATTGTCTTTTTATGGATCAGCGGATTGAAGTAAAAATTTCCAGCCGGACCGGAGCTGATCAGCGTATCTCCGCGTTTGATCTCATCGAGCAGGTAATTTGAAACCAGCCCGTTTTCAACCCGTCGCACGGTGATATCGTAAAACCCCGTCTGATTGGGTTGTGAAGAAATGCTGTAGGGACGGCTCGTGCGAACACCCCCGATTTCAAGAAAAAGAGCAATGTATTGTCCGGCCA
>JAOZSC010000311.1 GCA_029939875.1 Desulfobacterales bacterium | reverse complement strand
AGAGGTTCTTAAAATTATAGTAGTATTTTAAAACGCGTTGGACGTATACTTCGGTTTCTTCAAAGGGGGGAATTGTTTGGTAGCGGTCCACTGCTGTGGGACCGGCGTTGTAAGCAGCCAGGGAAAGCGCCAGCCGGCCCTTGAAACGGTCATAGAGCTGTTTGAAATAGCGGGCGCCGGCATGGATGTTTTGTGCGGGGTTAAAAGGATCTTTGAGCCCCAGGGGTTTGAAATTCTGCGGCATAATCTGCATCAGCCCCATGGCCCCTTTTTTTCGAAACCGCCATGGGATCAAAATCCGACTCCGCCTTGATGATAGCCTTGATCAGTGGCGCCGAAACCCCATACTGTTGGGAAGCATCGGCAATCGCCCGATCGTATTTCTGGGACGAATGGCGGGAAGTCAACCGGGATCTTTCCTTGATAAAAACCTGGTACTGTTGCGATGAACTGGTGGGAGTATTGGTAAAATGCATGACTCCGTTTTCATCGATGTAGCGGTAAATATCCGCCTGCACGGCCGTTGCCGTTGAAAACAGGATAAACAGAAAACAACAAATTAAAACTGCGACAAATTTACTTGTATTGCGATCCATTGGCATTTATTTACGGGTCCGATCTATAAATAAGGGAGTTCTTTATTTTATACCCCAAAATGGGTCAAAACACAAGCGTTTTATTGTGTTATATTGTTATTACAATAAGTTATAACGTTTTTTATTACTATAATTCAAAACAATTTCATTTGCACCGCCTGACCGCCTTTCTTTTTTCTTTGGGAAGTTTCGCTCTGTTTCAGCCGATCTTCGATGTCTGCTACAAACGAAGACAGTCGCCGATTTTCAAGTTTGCCGTAAATCCTTCGCTTTTTGGCAGCGGTCAGGTAAAGCTGTTCCCGTGCCCGGGTCATGGCCACGTAAAAAAGCCTTCTTTCTTCCGCAACGTCGCTGACGCTGTGATCCGGGCGTTTGTAAGGAATAAAATCCTGCTCGCATCCCACGACAAACACCACTGGAAATTCGAGTCCCTTGGCCGTGTGCATGGTCATCAAAGACACTTTTTCAGCTGCCGGATCCAACGCATCCGAATCGCTGTACAGGGCCAAGGCGGTAAAAAAATCCGCACTGCAAGTGCCGAAAGCAGCCGCCATATCAACCAGCCGTACAAAGGCCTCTTTGACATCCTCATCCCGGTTGAGGATGTCGGATAAAGCGGTGTTTTTTTCCAGATACAGCAGTTTATCGGCCACCGTCAAGGTGCTCATCTCCCGGGAAAAATGCTGCAATTGTCCGTAAAACGCATTCAACTGCTGTTGCCGGGAGGATTTAAGACCGGCAATGGGAAAGCGCACGGCCTGGGACATTCCCTGCTGCAGGCTGAATTTATTGGCGTAACACCAGTTTTGAAATTTTTCCACCGTCTTTTGGCCGATGCCGGGGATGACGGTCACAACAACGTTTTGATAATCCAGGTAACCGGCGCTTTGCTCAACAAGTTTTAAAAACGAAACGATTTGCGGCACTCCGGCTGCGTCTAACAGCCGTTGCCGGCTGGCGACCTGAAAAGGAATTCCCCATTGCCGGAAAATATCGGCAAACAACCGGTGTTGCCCGTTGGTCCGGTACAGTACGGCAAAATCGGCATATCCGCGCAGCCCAACCCGGTGGGCATCTTCGACAATACCGGTGTCGAAGCTGTGAAATCCAGTACCGCCGATTTGTTGCTGAATGATATCGGCCACGGCCCGGGCCTCGGCTTTTTCTCCGGCCAGTTCAACAATACCGATGGTCTTGACACCGTCGATGAGGGTATAGGTTCTGACATCAGAGGACTGATGGCGATGGTTTTCGATTACCTGGAAGGCCGCATCGACAATGCTGCGGCTGGAACGATAGTTGCGGGTTAAATGGATCACCCCCGCATCCGGATAATCCTGCACAAAGCGGTTGAAATACTTTGCATCCGAGCCCCGGAAGCCGTAAATGGCCTGGTCGGGATCACCAATGACACACAGGTCTTTGATGCTGCTTTCATCCGGGGCCAGGGCCCGGATGATGCGATACTGGCCCTGGTTTAAATCCTGGTATTCATCCACAAAGATATGTTCAAAGCGCTGACGGTATTTGCGTCGGAGCGCCGGATCGGTTTCAAAAAGTCGCACGACATTAAAAATCAAATCCTCGTAATCGCTGAGGCCCTGGATGGCCAGCATATCGCGGTAGCGTCGATAAAGTTTTAAGACCTGTTTGTCTTTCGGCATATCCGCGCTTGTTTTTTCATATTCTTCCGGGAGCAGTATCTGCTGTTTGACCGCCTGGATGCGCTGCAAAATTTGGCGGGGATTTAAATCCACTGTGGTACCGCTATTGATCAGATACTGCCGGGCATCGGCAATCAGACCGAGGCGATAATCCTCACTGATGATACTGCCCGGATCATGACCTTCGTCTTTTAACAGTCGGTAACAAAACGAATGAAAGGTGGCCACCAGCGGCAGCGCACAGCCGTCACCCATCAGCCTGTGCAGTCTTGCATGCATTTCTTGAGCGGCTTTGTTGGTAAAGGTAACGGCCAGAATATTGTCTGTGGACACGTTTTTTTCCATGACCAGGTGGGCAATGCGCCGGGTGATGGTAAACGTTTTTCCGGTGCCGGGCCCGGCGACAATCAGCAGCGCGCCGCCGGGATGTTCCACTGCCCGGCGCTGCTGATCGTTAAGTTGTATTAAAGGTGTGGGTGCATCGGTATTGGTTGTTACAACTTCTTCTACCGCCACGGACGTCACGGGTGGCGATTGACCCGGGGATCTATCCTCGGAGGGCGAATGGATTACCGGTAACGCAGCCCCTGAAAAAAGGGCTTTTTGACCCAGCAACTGCTCACGTTCGTAGGCGTTGAATATTTTCACCTGGCCGTATTGTCCGTCATAGCCGGCAATCATCTCGATTTCGTTTTGACGCATGCGCCGGATGGCCTCACCCAGCAGAGGAATTTGCGCTTTTTCGATCTGGTCAATGGGAAGAAAGTGCAGGATGGCAAACTCGTCTCCCAATTGGTGGATGGCATTTTTCCAAGCCGTTTGGACTTTCTTGGACTTGGCGCCCACCCTTAAAATTTCAGAAAATATATGGGCCAGGGAAATTATGCTGGAATAGGTGTGATGATGAGCGGGTTTATTACCCTGTCGGCGATCGGCCAGTTCTTCGACCCGGTACAGGACTCCCAGGGTCAACGGTTTGCCGCACACGGGACACTTGCCGTCGTATTGCCTGCTTTCTTCCGGCCGCAGGCAGATATTGCATTTGCGGTGGCCGTCGAGGTGATACTTGCCTTCTTCAGGATAAAACTCAAATGTGGCCGGGAAAACGGTGGGATCCCCGCTGCGGATAGCAGCTTTGATGCCGTCATAAGAAAGCTCGGTGTTGAGCAGATTGGCTTCGCGGCCCAGGTTGAAAGGTGAATGAGCATCTGAATTGGACACCAGGGTTAACCCGTCCAGTGCGGAAACCCGCCAGTTCATCGGCGGATCGGAGGAAAGTCCGGTTTCGACGGCAAAAATATGAGGGGTTAAATCGTCAAAACATTCTTTGATGGAATCAAAACCGGATTTGGATCCCAGAACCGAAAACCATGGCGTCCATATGTGGGCCGGAATTAAATAGGCGTCGGCCGAGGTTTCGAGCAAAATTTCAAGAAGATTGCGGGCATCCAGCCCCAGTATCGGCCGGCCGTCGGATTGAATGTTTCCGATGCGGTCCAGTTTGGCGTTGAACGTTTTGGCAACTTTCAGATCCGGCACCAGAACCAGGTTGTGATTTTTGCGGGTGCGTTCGTTTTTTTTATAGATATTGCTTATTTCCGTGCTTAAGATAAAGCGCACCGTACCCTGACAGGAATCCGGCACCTGTTCATCACAGGCGGTGGCAATCCCGGCTTTAAGTTTGAAAAGCCCGGGCTCGGCGGGTTCCAGTTTTTCGCAGATTTCTGAAAACCAGGCCGGATAAGTAAAATCACCGGTTCCGACCACCGTCACCCCCTTTATCCGGGCGGCAATGTATAGATTTTCA
>JAOZSC010000310.1 GCA_029939875.1 Desulfobacterales bacterium | reverse complement strand
ATGCCAAAGGATCCGTCATCCAGGGCTGTGGCCACATCTTCTGATGTTTGACCGACCAGGGCAATTTCAAGGTCATGGATAATGCCGGCCCCGTTCATGGCTACCCCGGCAATGATGCCGCGCTCCATCAAATCGATGACAACCGGATTGAGTCCCACTTTGGTCACATGGGCACCCATTCCAAATAAAACCATGTGCTTGTCACGGTGGGCATCGACAATAGCCGTTATAACTGATTTCAATTGCCGGCCAGCCAGTATGTCGGGCAGATTCTCAAGAAAAACCTGGAAGGAGGACCCCTTTTGCCAGGTTTGGGCAAAGTCATCGGCGGTGACCTTGCTTTTCCGGTCGGAAAGACGGTAGGTCTTCACCTTGCCTAAATCGATGGGTTCGAATTTTTGCGTCATGGTATTTTTGTGCCCCGTATGAGACTCCATAAAATTGAAGTGTCGTCTTCGATAAACTTGACCGCTTCAACCTTTAGATTGCTTCGGATACAGGCTCCTTTCAACAAGTTCACACAGGATGTGCCCCAGGCAAATATGGGTTTCCTGGATGCGGGCGGTTTTATCCGCATCAACGGTGAAGACAATATCGGCGCAGTCGGCCAGCCGCCCGGCGCGGCCGGTCATGGCGATAACGGTCATATCTTTTTCCCGGGCAGTCTCAGCCGCATTGACCACATTGGCGGAATTGCCGCTGGTGCTGATACCCCAGGCAATGTCACCGGGTTTGCCGAGCGCCTCGATTTGCTTGGAAAATATTTTTTCAAAGTGATAGTCATTGGCAATGCTGGTGAGCACGGAGGTGTCGGTGGTCAGCGCCAAAGCGGCCAGGGGAGGGCGCTCAATTTGAAAGCGGTTGACAAATTCGGCAGCCAGGTGCTGGGCATCGGCGGCGCTGCCGCCGTTTCCGAAAATAAGAAGCTTGTGTCCGTCTGCCAGTCGGCTGCTGAGCAAGTCTGCCGCCTTGACAATATTGTCCAGGTTGTTTTCAATGCACCGACGCTTGACGGTGATGCTTTCCTGCAGGATGTTTAGAATACGGTTTTTCATTTCGCAGCCTTTTGACGGCCTTCAATTTTACTGATACTTTCGGAGGCATCATGGCCGAGCCGCTCGGCTTTTTTAAATTCTTTTAAGGCTTGCGCCATCTGGTTTTGATGCTCGTACAAGCGCCCCAGGCGGTAGTGCAACAGGCCATTTTCGGGTTCCAGCGCAACGCTCTCGTGGCAAAACATCAAGGCGATTTCCGGGTTTTCCCGCCGGCTGTCGAAAAGATGCCCCAGGGCCGACATGGAGGCGGCGTCCTGCGGATTTTGCCTGATGGCTTTTGTATAGGCAGCAATGGCGGGCTCTGGCCGGCCTCCGGCCTCGTAACAGTCTCCCAGATAACGAAAAACAGTACTGGAGCGCGGTTCCAGTTCGGCAGCCTGCTCCAAAAAGGTGGCGGCTTTTTCCGGGTTTTCCAGTTCCAGGTAGAGCTTGCCGGTTTGAAAAGCGATTTCAAACACCGCTGCGCCGCGCTTACCGGCTTTGAGAAAAAATTCCAGGGCCTGCCGGCGGCGATCCGTCAACTTGTTGACCAGGCCCTGGTTATACAAGGCCATATACTCATCACCATCAATGGATGCCGCTGTTTTGAATTCTTCCATCGCCTGTTCGTACTTGCCCTGAAGCCCGTAACACACGCCAAGGCTGTTGTGTACGTTTACATTGGCGTCATCCAGTGCCAGTGCCATTTTGAATTCCGCGATGGCGCCCGCAATATTGCCTTTTTCATAAAGCTTGTCGCCACTGATGTTCAGGCTCACGGCATCAAAGACCGCGGCGCTGTCGGGGCCGAAAAAGGCGGCATGATCAAGGGCCTTGCGTGCATTTTCAAAGATCTGCTTTTTTTGATATGTGATGCTCGGGTATCCGGCGACCCCCATGGTTGCAGTCCGGCGGGTTTTTGCGGCCAGTTTTTTTTGAATGCCATGGGCCAATTTCAGGCATTGGCTATCATTTTTGTCCGGAAAAATGGCGACGAACAGCCCAGGTTCCAGCATGCCCCACTGATCCTTTTCGGTGTCGCATACCATGGCCAGGATTGCAGCCAGTTCGCGCTGCCCCTCCATCATGGCCGCTTCGGCGGGGTCCTTTTCATGCTGCGCTTCGGAATCGATCCGGGCGGCCAGGGCCGAAAAACAGGTTACCACATTCAGTTGTTGCAGAATCTGCTCGATAAACCGGCTACCGGACGGTACCTCCGGGAACCCCGATTGCAGGGCTTTGTCGAAAACGTTCGAAATTGGACGTTTGGCCTTCTCAAGGCGCCCGGGATCTGTGCTGGAAAACAAAAAGTGACGGATGGACTCCTGACGGCGAAACAATTTTTTACCTTTAACGGTCATGGTGCCATCCTGCTTAGCAGGCGTTCAAAGGCGGCCTGGATGACAGGCAGATCATCGTCCAGCAGTGTTCGCGGATCGATAACAAAGGCATCGTCTTCGATGCGCCCGATGATTGGGGGGGCATTTTCCCGCATGGTTTTTTCCAGCATGTTGGCGGAAAAGTTTTCAGCCTGAATCTTCAGGCAGCTGCTGGGAAGCTCAAGAAGAGGCAGCGCCCCGCCGCCGGCTTTCGAGCCCAGCGCAACGACATCCACCTGCAACCGGGAGCCGCCGACTTTCACAAGCCCTTCTATCAAAGCCGTGGCCCGTTTTTCGATTGTGCTTCGATCTGCGGTCAGCATGCGCAGGGTCGGCAGGGTGTTCACAGCTTTTTGCTCATCACGGTACAGGCGCAGGGTGGCTTCAAGGGCGGCCAGGGTCAGTTTGTCGCTGCGCAGAGCCCTGGTAAGTGGATTGTGCTTGATTTGGGCCACCAGGGATTTTTTACCCACAATGAGTCCGGCCTGGGGACCGCCGAGAAGTTTGTCACCGCTGAAGGTGACCACATCGGTACCGGCGGCCACGGATTCTTGAACGGTGGGCTCTTTAACAAGGCCGTATTTTGACAAATCGATAAAGGTGCCACTTCCCAGGTCTTCCATAACCGGCACGGCACGGCGAGTACCCAGCTCGACCAGCTCCTTGAGGGAGACTTCGGCTGTAAAACCGACAATGCTGTAATTGCTGCGATGTACCTTAAGCAAAAGAGCGCTGTCACCGTCGACGGCATTTTCATAATCTGTCAGGTGTGTGCGGTTGGTAGTGCCGACTTCCTTTAAAACAGCCCCGCTTTTGGCCATGACATCCGGTATGCGGAACGATCCGCCGATTTCAACGAGCTCACCGCGGGAGACGATGACGTTTTTGTTTTTTGCCAGGGTTTCCAGACAGAGAAGGACAGCTCCGGCGTTGTTGTTGACGACCATGCCTGCCTGGGCTCCGCTGATTTCACACAGGATGTCTTCCACGGCGCTGTACCGCGAACCGCGTTTTCCGGCGGCCAGGTCATATTCCAGGTTGGAATAGTGGCCGGCGACAGCGACAATGTTTTCCACCGCCGCCGCAGGCAGTAGCGATCGACCCAGATTGGTGTGCACCACCACGCCGGTGGCATTGATCAGGCGTTTTAAATTCGGTGCCATCGATTTTTTTACTGCCGTCGCTGCCATTTCCAGGATGCGGGTGTCCGACAGGCTTTCATCACTGAGCGCCGGGTCGGAGGTCAGGATTCGATTGCGCAGGATTTCCAGAATGGCCCGGATACAATTAACGATTACCGGTTGCGGGATGTCCGCCACAGACGACCGGGCCGTGAATTGTTCCAGGATCTGATCCACCCCGGGCAGCCGACGCAACAATTTTTGCTGATTTTCGGTAATTTTCATTTTTTCTGTTGCCTGTCCCGTTTGTTTTTAATTCTTACCGTCACATCAAGGCGGCTTCCGGCTATAGTTCAAATACTCCGGCAGCAATATGACAGACCTGGGGATTGTGCATGGTGTTGGAAGTATTTACCTGTAAATATTACAAATGTAGATTTATACAGTTTTTGGCACTTTATTTCAACCGATTTCTTCGGTGACGGACGCGGGTGATGGAAAAAAGGCTTTATGCGGGGTAATATTTGGGCTAAGGT
>JAOZSC010000018.1 GCA_029939875.1 Desulfobacterales bacterium | reverse complement strand
TTCCGAAAACCCCCGGGAAGGTAAATCCCGCCCGTCCTTCATAGGGGACGGTTGCCAGAGCCAGCCCCTCGGCAACTTCGGCCGTGCTGCGTTTGGACATCTCTTCAACACCGCCCACCAGCACCATATCATAAAAGCCGGAAGCGATGGCAAAAACTCCTTCCCGAAACGCCAGGGCGCTGGAGGCACAGGCGCCTTCTGTGCGGGTGGCCGGCCGGGGCGTCAACCCGATTAAATCAGAGATAATCGGTCCCCAATGGGCTTGGTGCATGAAAAAATCGTTCGAGAAATTGCCCAGATAAAGGGCTTCGATCTCACCGGGGTCAAGGCCCTTGTCCACCGAGGCAATCATATCCGTAAAGGCTTCGGCAAACAGGTCCTTCGAATCTTTATCCTTGAACATGCCGAATTTCGACATGCCGGCGCCGACGATGGCAACGTCGCGGCTGAGTTGTCTGCGTTTTTTCACTTTTTCCTCCTTGACGGCATCCTATCTTCACGTCTCCTGCAAAAACTCCCTGATTGCCGATTCAAACGGCCAGGTAGCGCTTCTTGATCTCGGCATTTTGCTCCAGTTCGTCAATACTACCTTCAAACTTAATGGAGCCGTTGTCCACGATATAGGCCCGATCGGCATGCTTGAGGGCAAATTTTGTGTTTTGTTCCGACAACAAAACAGTCATTCCCTCCTGCTTGATCACCTCGATAAATTCCCCCAGAACCTTGACAATAATAGGCGCCAAACCCTCGGAAGGCTCATCGAGAAGCAAAAAATCCGGGTTGCCCATCAGGGTGCCGGCAATGGTCAACATCTGCTGCTCGCCCCCGCTTAATGTGCCCGCGTTCCGGTGGGAAAATTCCTGCAGCCGGGGAAACAATTTATAGATGCGCTCAAGGGTCCACTTTTTGCTTTTATTTTTGGGTGTCCGTCGGCCCACATCCAGATTCCCCAGCACCGTTAAGTCTGGGAAAACCCGACGATCCTCGGGCACGAAGCCGATGCCGGCCCGGGCGATCTTGAAAGGCGCATGGCCGGTAATATCTTTGCCCCGGTAAGTTATGGTGCCGGATTTCGGTCGATTTAACCCCATAATACTGAGCATGGTGGTGGTCTTGCCGGCGCCGTTGGGCCCAATAATGGCGCTGAGCTCACCCTGGGCGATGGACAGGGATATGCCGTTGATGACGGTATTGCCGTTAAAGGATTTGACCAGATTCTCTATTTTGAGGATATCAGGGTTCATTTCGATCGCCACCGGATAATAAGTTGATATGGTGTTAACCATCCAATGCCGTTTTTTATTTTATTTACGGATCCCGGCCCTGGATTATGTCTTTAATTTACGAGTTATCTTTCCATACAGACCCACCAGTCCTTCCGGGGCGAACAGGACCATCCCCAGTAAAATGAAGCCCAGGATAATGGCCCAGATTTCCACCAGGCTCTGGTGAATCTGTTGCAGAACGATGTGCAAAAATATTAAAACCGAGCTGCCGATGGCCGGCCCGACAAAAGAGTACATTCCCCCCACCAGACAGGCAAAAATCGCATCCCCGGATCGGCTCCAATGCAAAAACTCCGTTTGAGCGAACCGATTCAGCTCAGCGAACAGTCCACCGGCAATGCCGGCAAAAAATCCGGCCATAATAAAATTGATCAACTGGTAGCGTCGCACGTTGATACCAATAAATTTCGCGCGATCCAGGTTTTCCCGGGTGAGCCGGATCGACAGGCCGAAAGACGAATTGACAATCATGCGCATCACAAGAAAACAGGCGATAAATACCACCAGGCACAGCAGGTAGTAATTGGTGGGTCCCAAAAAGTCCGGTTTTGGAATTCCATGAATACCGTCATCGCCGCCGGTAAACGTGTACCACTGAAACGCGATCATATAAAGCAGTTGGCCGAATGCCAGGGTGAGAATGGCAAAATAAAGCCCGATCAGACGCACGCAGAACCAGCCGATAATGGCAGCGGTCAGACCAGCCACACAGGGGGCAGCGATCAGGGCCAGAATCAGTGATACGCCGGCCTTTTTCATCAGCAGCGCAACGGTATACGCTCCCACCCCGAAAAATGCAGCGTGTCCGAAACTGACCATCCCGCCAAAACCAAGAATAAGATTGAGGCTGGTGGCAAAAAGCGCCATAATGATCATCTCGGTGGTGACCCAGATCCAAAACTCTCCGGTTGTACCAAACCGGGCCAAGACAAAGGGCAGGATGAAAAGCAGGGCAACCGTAGCAGCACCGAATATCCAGTTTTTGTTGACTTGTTGCAATTTGTCCATGGAAGTCTTCTCGTTTTCTTATTATCTTTCAGGTTTGCCAAACAGTCCCCAGGGCCTGATAATCAAAATAAGGGCCATTGCAAAATAGGGAAAAACAATGGCGGCACGGCTTAACGGCAACTGGATAAAGGCCACCCCCACACCGAGAATCAAAGAGCCCAGCAGCGCTCCGCCGATGCTGCCCAGACCGCCGATGACCACCACCGCAAAACACTCGATGATTTTTTCCATCCCGATACCCAGGTCGATGTTGGCCAGGGCGGACATCAGTACCCCGCCCAGCCCGGCCAGCCAACAGCCCAGCATGAAGGTCGCGGTCATTACCCGGGACACATTGACCCCTAATGCGCCGACCATCTCCGGGTGGGAGACGGCCGCCCGGATCAAATTGCCGGCCCGGGTGCGGTAAAGCAAAAACCACAATCCCACGGCAATGAGCGGCCCTACCACCAAGATAAAGACGTTGTACGTCGGCAAAAACATGTCAAAAAATTTAATGGACCCGGCCAGGAGGTCAGGGCGGGCAACATTGCGGATATCTCCGCCCCAGATCAAGCGACAGGCATCGTCGAGAATTAACAGCAGGGCATAGGTCAGCAAAAGCTGCAACAAATGCTCCTTGCCGTATATACGCCGAAACAAAGGGATTTCCAAACCCAGCCCCAAAAGAGCGACGGCCAGCGGCACCAGCAGCATTAGCAAAAGAAAGGAAAATATCGAGCCCGCGGGCAAAAGGGTGCTCAGGGAAAACGCCAGAAAGGCACCGATCATATACAACGAGCCGTGGGCAAAATTGATGACCCTAAGAACTCCGAATACAAGCGAAAGACCGGATGCGACGATGAACAAAACCATCCCCTGGCTGAGTCCGTTGATAAGGAGAAATAAGTAAAATTCGATGCCCATATGAAACCCGCTTTCCCGCACTTGAGGCGTTGCACTAAAAGACCATCATCACATAGCAAATCGGGATGCGTCCCGGAACCGCCGGGGCCGCATCCCGAACGGATTCTGCGGTTACGGCTGCAGCTTTTTAACCTCTGCCACCGGCAACCAGACCATTTGCGCCGGTACCACCACGACATCTTTTAAGATCAGAAAGCCTTTATACTTTGGGTCCTTCGCTGTATAGCCCACATAGAGGCCCACATCTGCCATGTGATCCTGCGCCCGGAGGTAGCGGGGTCCGCGCAGGGACAAAAAACGCAGACCGCCAAGGACTTTGACCACGTCTTCGGATTTGGCGCTGTCGGCTTTTTTTATAGCGGTGGTCAGCGCAATCAGCCCGTCGTAAGCCATGCAGGCCCAGTCCGACGGCCATTCATTGTACTTCTTGTGATATTGCTCAACAAAGACCTGCATGCTCAGGGTGTTGACCGCGTAAAAGGGACAACGCGAATATCCCAGCAATCCCTCCGGCATGTCCATTCCGGTGGCCCGCAGCATGTCCAGGTCATACAGGGACGTGATGCTGGCCTTTTTAAAGAGACCGTAGGGTTTGGCCTGTTTGATAAAACTGCTTAAACCGCCCCCCCAGAGGTTGGTATAGATGACCTCGGGTTTTTTGGCCATCAACGTGGGAATGTAAGGGGCATAATTGGTCTCGCCGAGCTTGGTCACCGCCAGGGCCACCCCGCTGCTGGTGGGGCCGATTAAAAATTCGCACTTTTCACTGAGGATCAACTCCCGGGCCATGGTGGCGCCCACATCGGGTTTGAGCTTGGAGTCGCGAATCACCAGTTCCAGCTTTTTCCCCAACACGCCGCCGGCGGCATTGGTCTGTTCAATGAACATCTCAATGGCCTTTTTCTGCGATGCATAGAAGGTCGCCCCCACGCCGGGCATGTCGGCCGTCCATCCGATCCGGATGGTGTCGCCCGCCTGGGCCATGGAAGCCATAAACATCACAGCCAGCACGGTAATAAAGATTTTTACATGTTTACCCTTCATCGGTTTTCTCCTTTTCTATGGTTTCAATATACGACACCGGCTCGAACTGCTCCTGCAGGACATAAGTTGCCCCGAGAAAAACAGTGGGCATCAGATCGACAAAGGCGCCGTTGAATACAATCGCGCCGGCATGCATGGTCACACTTTCCGTGGTCATCCGGTAGCTGGCGGCAAAGGTGCTGGCATACATCGCCCGGATATAATGGCTGTGAACGATTCCTTTGGGCAGACCGGTGGTGCCGCTGCTGTACATGATGTTAAAGGGATCATCTCTTTCGATAACGACGCCTTCAGGATCCTGATCACCGGCGGCGGCTTTTAAAGCGTGATAATCCTGATAGCCCGCAATATCGGATGCATCTGTAAGAAGGTAGCGGTCATCGGCGATGGCCGGCAACTCGGATTTAATCGCATTGATCTTGTCAGCAAAACCGGCGGTTGTGATCAGCATAACCGCGTCTGAGTCCTGGAGCAGGGTCCGCATGGCCCTTTCAAGCAAGAGGGTGCTGGAGGGTACGACGACAGCTCCTATTTTGGCGACCGCCCAATAGACCTCGAGTTGTTCCAGGCAATTGGGCAAAATGGTGGCCACCTTGTCACCCTTGCCGATACCCAGGTCCAAAAATGCATTGGCCAGACGATTAATGCTTTGGTTGAACTCATACCAGGTCAGACGTTGATCACCAAATACAACCGCAAGGTGGTTGGGACGGTATCGGGCATGCCTTGAAAACAGTGATCCAATATTCATCAAAACCACCTATTTCTGGGCATAGGTTTGCACCATGCCGCCGTCAAAAAGCAGGTCGCCGCCGATCAGGTAGCGGGCATGACGTGAAAATCCGAACATAAAAAGGTTGGCCACTTCAATGGGCGACATCATTTCTTTGATCCGCGAATTTCCCATCATGACATCCCGCACGACTTCATCGGGGGTAATTCCCCGCTGTTGGGCCTGGGCGGGAATCTGCTTTAAAGCCAGCGCGGTTTTCACAAAGCCGGTACTTACCGAAAATGATCGAATCTTACCCTCTCCTTCGGCGGCAATGGACTGGGTTAAAGCGCGCAGCCCGAATTTGGTAATGTTGTAAACCGACTTGTTGACGGTGCAGATATGAGCATGAATTGAGGTCATATTGCCGATCACCCCGGATCCATCATCGTTTTTTCGCATGTGGACCATACACAGCTTGGAAAGGTAAAAGGGTGCGCGCAGCATCAATCGCTGCATCAAATCATATTTTTCCATGGGAAAATTTTCGATGGAATCGATATGCTGGATTCCGGCGATATTTGTTGTTGCATTCCCGGCTTAAAGAATTTATAAGGCCAATAGACGTATCAGAATAACTACATGTATCCAATTTGATACGGAGACAGTAATGAAAAAGACCGATCCTACAGCAGCCAAATCCAGCAACAGGCACACAGGAAACCGCACGCTGCGACCTGCCGACAAATCTGGCCTGCAGCAGCAGTTGGAAATGTTCAAACTGATTATGGACAGCATTTACAACGGAATCATGGTCACGGATGCGGACGGATACATTACCCATTTTAATAAGCCTTACGGACAGTATCTGGGACTTGATCCGGAGGAACAGATTGGCAGACACTGCACCGAAGTTATTGAAAACACGCGCATGCACATTGTGGCCCGCACCGGGAAGCCGGAAATCAACCAGAGCCACTGGATCAAGGGGCAAAGTATGGTGGTGCAGCGGATACCGATCCGTAAAAACGGCAAGGTGATTGCCGTTTTCGGCCAGGTGATGTTTAAAAATGTCAAGGATGTCGGCAAACTGGCCAAAGCGCTTTCCCTTCTGGAGTCAAAGGTGAAACTTTATGAAGAAGAGCTGATTAACCTGCGATCCACCCGCTATACCTTTGACAGCATTATCGGTAATAGTCAGGCCATCACCAGCCTCAAAAAAGAAGCGCGCAAAGCCGCCGCCAATCAATTCCCGGTACTGATCACAGGAGAAAGCGGTACCGGCAAGGAACTCTTTGCCCAGGCCATCCATCATGCCGGCCGACGCAAACTTTATCCCTTTGTCCGAATCAATTGTTCAGCCATTCCCAGGGACCTTCTTGAATCCGAACTTTTCGGCTATGAAAAAGGTGCCTTTACCGGCGCCGGATCGGATGGTAAGCCCGGCAAATTTGAGATTGCCAACCATGGGACCGTGTTTCTGGATGAGATCGGGGATCTGCCCCTGGAGATGCAGCCGAAATTGCTGCGGGTGGTTGAAGAAAAAGAATTTGAACGTGTCGGCGGCACCCGAATGATCCGGGCGGACTTCCGCATCATTGCCGCCACCAATCAAAACCTGCAGGAAATGCTGCCCGAGGGTCGCTTCCGCAAGGATCTCTTTTATCGTCTGAATGTCATCCCCCTGCACATCCCGCCGCTGAGACAGCGAAGAGCCGATATCCTTCCCCTGGCCCGCCAGTTTTTAAAGCAAATGGCGCAGGAGGCGACGCTTCCGGAAATCAAAACGGACCGGATAGTGGAAAAAGCACTGCGGCAGTATGACTGGCCCGGAAATGTGAGGGAGCTTTCAAATATCCTGGAAAGAGCGCTTTCCTCCAGCGAAAGCGACATCATTCGGCTGGTCGACCTCCCCTTTTATCTGCACCGCACCGGGAAAAATACCCCCCGGCAGAATCAAACTTCTATCAAACGGGTGCAGGCCTTGGCGGAAAAAGAGGCCATTCTCTGGGCCCTGAAGGAAACCGGCAACAACAAAGCCCGAGCGGCTAAAATGCTGGGAATCCATCGGACACTTTTGTACAAAAAAATGAAAAAATACGATATTTCACTGGGAACCAAATCATAAGCTTCCCCGTAGGGATTCGGGACAAACCGCTTTCGCCTTATCCTTTTGTCTAAAGAATCAGGAGTCGCTTTGGCAATTTTTTCATCATGAGTGAAGACCGCAACGCGGCCGGCATGGGTTTGGGTTTGACACGGTTGTGGTTATTGGATAGCATACACCCAACAACTACAACCATTTCTACCCGGAAAGCGCCATGATCATAGGCTTGGATGTCGGCGGCACCCACACCGATGCGGTATTGTTGGACGCAGGGGGCCTCCGCAAAGATATCAAGGTCCTGACGGATCCGTCGGACCTGTTTCACTGTGTCCTGTCGGCGTTAGAGGCGATAACCGAAAACCTCGACCCGGCAAAAATCCAGCGTATTGTCCTGAGCACCACCCTGACCACCAACGCCATTGTACAAAATAACCTCCCGCCGGTGGCCATGATTGTTTCCAGCGGGCCCGGAATCGATCCCGAATTTTTCCGCACTGGCACCCACTATTTTGCCGTTGCCGGTTCCATCGATCACCGGGGCCGGGAGATCGAACCCATAAATCCCGCTGAAATCAACGACATTGCCAGTCACATAAAAAAAGATGGCATTCGCCAGGTCGGGGTGGTGGGTAAATTTTCGGTGCGCAACCCGGCCCACGAAATAGAAATCAGCGGAATTTTGCAGCCCCACTTTAAAAAAATATTTATGGGCCACCGCGTCTCCGGCGATTTGAACTTCGCCCGGCGAATTGCCACCACCTTTTTAAATGCGGCGGTGTATCCTCTCCACAAACAATTTTATCTGGCCGTGCAAAACTCCCTGGCCGCCAGGGGATTGCGCCTTCCTCTGCGCCTGCTAAAAGCCGACGGCGGTAACATGCGCTTTGAAGCTTCTATTGACTACCCCGCGCAGACGATTCTTTCCGGACCGGCTGCCAGCGCCATGGGAGCCGTGGCTTTCGGCCGGCAGCAAGAAGACACCCTGGTCCTGGACATCGGGGGGACGACCACCGACATGGCGTTGCTCATCGATCGCGTGCCGGCACTGGATCCGGTGGGCATTGAACTGGCCTCTTACAAAACCCTGATCCGTTCACTGGAAACCCTTTCCATCGGCCTGGGTGCGGACAGTGCCGTGGAGTTAAAAGATGGCAAAATCAGCATCGGCCCCCAACGACTGGGGCCGGCCATGGCCTATGGCGGGAATACGCCGACGCCCACCGACGCGCTGTTCGTGCTGCAAGACATCACCGGCGGCAACCGCGGCAAGGCCATTGATGGTCTCAAGCCCCTGGCACAGGCCCGGGGTGTAAAGGTTGAACAATTGGCGTCTGAAATCATCGACATGACCTGCCGACAGATACTATCGGCCGCCGACCGGCTGATCGAACGGATCAACAGCAAGCCGGTGTACACACTCCAGGAACTTCAGGAGGACTATGTCGTGCGGCCGCAGTCCATCCTGGTCTTGGGGGGACCGGCCCCCCAGTTTGCCCCCTATCTGGAAGTCATCTCCAGCTTGCGGGTGGGAGTGGTTCCCAGGTGGGAAGTGGCCAATGCCATTGGTGCGGCCCTGGCCCGGACAACCTGTGATGTAATCTTTTTCGCAGACACCGAACAACAGGTGGCCGAAGCCCCGGCAGAAAGCTTCGACTGCCGCATTGATGCCGACTTTGACTGCGATGCGGCGGTCCGGCAGGCATTCGAACTGTTGCGGACCAAAGCCATCGCCTGCGGCGCCAATGCGCAACACCTTGAAATGGAGGTCACCGAAGCCCAGCAGTTTAACATGGTGCGCGGTTTTTATACCACCGGCAAGAACATTCGTGTCAGAGTGCAGGTCAGACCGGGGTTAATCCATGGATATGATGATGTGATTGCCAAGCTGGCAACGTCATGAGCAGACCAAGCAGAAGGTGCGTTCAATCCCTTAGTTGCGCTAAGTACGCAGTCGTCCGTGGTTAATTGTTTGTGGTCCGTGGTCAGGGAAACACTTCTGAACGGTTTTTTTTATCATGATCTGCGAGACTATTAATAATCAGGCATTATGCCGCCCAACAAACAACGGACAACGAACCCGTTGAGTTTTCTTCGATTGAAGTGTTATTAAAACTTGAAACGCTCTGGGTACCAGGTAATCGCCATGCTAAAAACCAAACATAAAACCGGTCTGGTCTTTTTTCCTGCCTTTGACTGGGCCATCAGCCCCACCCACCCGGAAAGGGAGGAACGCCTTTTGTACACCCAGGACCAGATGCTCGAGGAGGGGCTTTTCGATATTGAAGGCATCATTGAGCTCAAGCCGGACCCGGTCACATTGAACGACATCCAGCGCGTGCACTTTTGTGTACCGGATCCATGGAGTGTCACCACCGAATCGCACTTCATCAGCGCCGGCGGCGCCAAGACCATCGGCATGGCGGTACTCGACGGCCTTGTCGAGCGGGGTTTTGCCCTCGTCAGGCCGCCGGGGCACCATGCCTGCCGTGTGGTCCACGGCGCCCGAGGATTTTGCAACATCAACATCGAAGCCATCATGATCGAGTACCTGCGACAGGCCTATGGCATCGACCGGGTGGCCATCGTAGATACCGACTGCCACCATGGCGACGGCACCCAGGATATTTACTGGCATGATCCGGACACGCTTTTTATCTCCCTGCACCAGGACGGGCGCACCCTGTATCCCGGCTCCGGCTTTCCCTTTGAATTCGGCGGCATCAATGCGGCCGGCAAAACCCTGAACATCCCACTGCCGCCGAACACTTCCGATGAGGGATTTTTGTATGCCATCAAAAACATCGTCCTGCCGGTTCTAGACGAATTTAAGCCCGACATAATTATCAATTCCGCCGGCCAGGATAACCACTACAGCGATCCGATCACCAACATGAATTTTTCAGCCCGTGGATACGCCGAGCTGACAGCCCTGCTGCAACCCGACATCGCCGTGCTGGAAGGCGGATACGCCATTGAAGGCGCCCTGCCCTATGTCAACCTGGCCATCGTGTTGGCCATGGCCGGTGTGGACTTCAGCCGGGTAAAAGAGCCTGACTACGACCCGGCCGCTATCCGGCAGACACCGGCGGTTACCGCAGCCATCGAAAAAATGGCACAAGAGGTTCTCGCCATCTGGCAGCAAAGAAAAAACTTGAAGGACCAGCTCCTGCGACAGGAAAACCCGAGGCAGCGCAATCGCAACATCTTCTATGATACCGACGGCATCCACGAGTCACAGACCGAAAAAATCCGGATCTGCCCGGACTGCGCCGGCGCCCTTCGCATCGATTCCACTTCAGACCGCGGGATGCACGTGCTGGCTGTTCACATCCCCCGCAAAGCCTGTGCCGCATGCAAAGCAACCGGCTACGAATGGTACGATGCCGCTGACCTTGACCGCTTCGACCGGATTTTTCTCCAGGACCGCCCCGAGGACACC
Source organism: Desulfobacterales bacterium (assembly GCA_029939875.1). Classification (GTDB taxonomy): domain Bacteria; phylum Desulfobacterota; class Desulfobacteria; order Desulfobacterales; family JAFDCJ01; genus JAFDCJ01. The sequence goes on along the minus strand of JAOZSC010000018.1, from coordinate 4,547 downwards.
TATCATGAGAAAAGCGCGGGGAAATAGCCGTCACTCACCCTCCATGGACCCTCCCAGACTTTCGCGGATAAAGCCAAACCTCCGACTGCGCGCCGATCTTATTCAGGCCGTCCGTAATTTTTTCAGGGACCACGATTACCTGGAGGTCGAAACACCCCTTCGAATCCCGGCTCCAGCCCCTGAAACCCATGTGGATCCGGTGGCCAGCGGCAGCTGGTTTTTGCAGACTTCCCCGGAACTGTGCATGAAACAATTGCTGGCCGCCGGATTTTCCCGCATATTCCAGCTCTGCAAATGCTTTCGCCGCCGGGAGCGGGGAAGCCGGCACCTGCCCGAGCTGACCATGCTGGAGTGGTATTATGCCGGCGGTGACTACCGGGATTTAATGCGGGACTGCGAGGAACTGATCTGTTTTGTGGCCCGACAGCTTGGACGCAAAAACATATTGGGCTACCAGGGCAAACAGATCCGGCTGGACCCACCCTGGACCCGCATGACCGTCACCAAGGCCTTCGCCCGTCATGCATCACTGACCATGGAAAAAGCCCTGGCACAGGATTGTTTCGACGAGGTGATGGTGGAAGAAATCGAACCGCAGCTCGGCGTCTCAACACCGCTGTTTCTCTATGACTACCCGGCATCCAGGGCTGCGCTGGCAAGATTAAAACCCGAAAACCATCGACTGGCGGAACGCTTTGAGTTGTACATCGCCGGCATTGAGCTGTGCAACGGCTTTAGCGAACTGACCAACCCGGTCCGACAGCGGGCGCGCTTTGAAAAAGAACAGCAGCAACGCCGGGCGTTAAACAAAGCTTGCGGTCCCATGCCGGAAAATTTTTTAGCAGCACTGGGTCACATGCCTGCCGCCTGTGGCAACGCCCTGGGCATCGACCGGCTAACCATGCTGCTTGCCGATGCCACCCGCATTGATGAGGTGGTAGCGTTTACGCCCGAGGAACTCTGAAAAGACGAACGTCGAACATCGAACTTCCAACGCCGAATTATGATATCTGTGCTAATGGCAATATTTGAATACACTCAATCTGTAGTTTGGGCTAATTTGCAAAAAAAACCCCCATTTAATATCATCTTATCAGGTCAAATTAACCTGATAATCAATGGTCCGCTGCCCATTACACACTTGACACTTAGACGTTTTGTCGCTATAATGTTATAGCTACAATACAACAGGAGATGATATTATGGCTACCCAAACAAAACGCGCCACCATTTACTTTGATCCCAACCTTCACAAAGCGTTACAGCTTAAGGCTGTCGAAACTTCTCGATCCGTATCAGAACTCGTAAACAAAGCCGTCCGGGAGGCCCTGTCAGAAGATGTCGAGGATTTATTGGCATTTGAGGAAAGGGCTGATGAAGCGCTGGTAAGCTATGAGCAAATGATAAAGAGACTAAAAAAAGATGGCCGCATATAATATTTTGTTCAAAAAGTCCGTTCAGAAAGATTTTAATCCAATCCCAAAAAAAGATCTCAAAAAAATCCTTGACCGGATTAAAGCACTTTCAGAAAATCCTCGTCCCCCAGCATGCGAAAAATTGACCGGGGAACAGAGGTATCGGCTACGGCAAGGACGCTATCGTATTTTATATTCTATACAGGATGATGAACTAACGGTCTGGGTTGTAAAAGTGGCCCATCGGAAGGATGTTTATCGCTGAAGCGAACAAACCAGTGGAGCTGACGGCGTGCAGATTGCGGTTTATCGTATAGGTCGTGCCGATTCAGCATCCGTCAGGGCCGCAGCCCATTTCCGCGTTAGACTTTGCATAAAAAAACAGGCCCTTTTTATTAAGAATTTAAAAAAGCCTAACATGAAATTGTATCACCATTTTTTATGAGGCCGGATCCACTTCTTCCGGCGGCTTTTCTTCTTCCTTCCTCTTGACAATGTACTCCTTGATCCGGGTGCCCTCCATCTTGTTGACCGTTATGGCCAAGTTACCCAGGTCGATTTCTTCTTTTTCCCGTGGAATTTTTCCGATACAGTCCAGAACATAGCCGGAAAAAGTATCGTATTCCTTGGAGTCCGGGATGTCCATCTGCAATTTTTCATTGACTTCATCGATTTCGGATTTGCCCAGCACCCGCCATTCGTCTTTGCCCAAGCGTACGATGTGCGGCTCGAATTTATCAGTCTCATCAACGATTTCACCGACAATTTCTTCCAGGGCATCTTCCAGGGTAATCAGGCCGGACACCCCCCCGTGTTCATCCACCACGATGGCCATGTGCTGTTTTCTTCTTTTGAATTCCTGCAGTAAATTGTCCAGTTTTTTATTTTCCGGCACAAAATGGGGCTTGTGCATAATTTGCCGGGTATTTATGGACTCAGATGAAGTCACCTGGTGCATGAAAAGATCTTTGATGTTTATAATGCCGACAACATGGTCAATATCGCCATCGATAACGGGAATCCGGGTGAACCCGGAACGGATGATTTCCTCCAGATCCAGTTCGCTGTCGGCATCGACGACGAACATGTCCGCCCGGGGGGTCATAATTTCCGATGCATTGGTATCGTCAAACTCAAATATATTGTGGATAAGCTCCATTTCCTCCTCTTCGATACCGCCTTCTTCTTCCACAACTTCAACAAAAGTCATCAGTTCTTCTTCGGTGACGTTAGTCTTGGTCTGGATAATGCCGGTGACGCGGGGGATAAAATTCAGCAAAACAATCAAAGGGGTGAATAAAACCGACAGCCAGTACAACGGAACGATGACCAGCCGGGCAATAAAAATGTTGTTGCGGGTTGCCACGGTTTTGGGAAAAATTTCACCGAAAATCAGGATGAGAAAGGTCATAATGCCGGTGGCAATGCCCACCGCATTGTGGGCCACCAGGTCGATGGTGATGGAGGTTGCCAGCGCCGACGCCCCCACGTTGACGATATTGTTGCCGATAAGGATGGTGGAAAGCAGCCGGTGGGGATCATCCTTCATTTTTTTAATCAGCGAATTTAGAGCCCCTTTTTCTTTGGCCAGATGGATGGCCTTGGCCTTGCTGATAGAAAAAAGGGCGGTTTCGGCGGAAGAAAAAAATCCGGAAAACAGGAGCAAAACGACTAAAATAACGATTTGATCCAACAACATATGTAAACCAGCTTCAAGTACTTGTTTTGTCAATAATAATACGGTTTTTCATTTCCATCTGTTCCTTTAGCCGGAGGACTACAACAACGACGGGCGTCGACGCTGTCGCCGGGCACTGAAGCCGATGATAAATCCGAGCAGCAGAACACCAGAGCCGGCCAGAAACCACTTGATATATTGATTCATTTCAATCTTGCTCAATTGCTCATCCAATTTTTCGGCCCGGCGGGTCTGCGTGGTCAACTGGGCGGCGGATTTTTGGTAACGCGACTTGAGCGTTAGAAATTCAGCCGATCCCGTCTTGAGCTTGTCATACTGCAGGCGCAGTTTCTTGAGCGTCTTTTCACTGTCGTTGAGGGCCGTGCGGATTTTTTTATTTTCAGCCTTCAGCCGGGTGTTTTCCTCAAACCGGGCGGCCGACTGCTGCATGAGGAGGCTGTGTTTCTTTTGCAACTGCTCCAGGCGAATGTTGTGGGTCGGTTCCGACACCAGGTAGCGGGTCAGCACATAGCCCTCTTTTCCGTTGCGGATTCGTACCAGCGCCCAGTCTTCTCCGGGTTCCAGGACCTCCACCGACTGGCCCGATTCGACCACCGCCAAAATTTTATGCCCGGTGCTCGGTCCGCTGCGCAAGGTCAGTTTCAAGAAATCCGTTACGTACATGTTTTTAGCGAAAACGGCAGGGGGGAAAAGCAACACGCATATTCCAGCTATCACCATTAATTTAACCAGTAGCTTCATAAACCGCACACTCCCTGATTGATGTTAACAAATTTAACTTCTCGTTTTATTTTACAACATTGTGTAAAAATAGCAAATTATGTCAACAAAGTCTTTAAAAATCTTGGCACCTGTGCTAATCTTACATAGATTTGCAGATAATTATTTAAATTTATTATAAATTTCAATATTTTTTCACGAGTTTACCGGTATGATCGCCTACGACCTCCAATGTTCCAACGGGCATACGTTTGAAGGCTGGTTTAAAGACAGCAAGGCCTATCTCGATCAGAACAAAAAGAAGCTGATCGCCTGTCCGATCTGCAACGATGCCACCGTTGACCTAATTCCGTCCACGTTTGCCATTAAATCCTCACCGGCACCCAAAACCGGCGAAGGGTTGACGGCTGATGCTGCGCTGACACAGCTTAGCCAACAGGCTGCTGAATTTGTTGAAAAAAACTTTGACGACGTCGGCTGTGATTTTGCCAAAGAAGCCCTAAAAATCCATTATGGTGCCGCGGAGCCCAGAAATATCCGGGGGGTAAGCACCAAAGAGGAAGAAAAAACCCTCAAAAAAGAAGGGGTCGAGTTTATTAAATTTCCCATGCCGGCCAGACCGGACACCGATTCGTAATCCCAAAAGGTTCAGATATTCGAATTGAGCCTCGTCGCCAGGCCTGACAGACGGTGGTGAGGCTTGTCATTTTTCA
>JAOZSC010000309.1 GCA_029939875.1 Desulfobacterales bacterium | reverse complement strand
ATTATACAGTCAAATTAAATTATTTGGGTGCGGCAATAGTATCAAAAAACCAAACAATCGTCTTAACTGGAATCCAAAAGTGCGTAAAAAATAGCCAGTTCCTGATTTTTTGTGCCACGAACCGGGTAAAAAATATCCAGGCCAGGGTTTTTAAAAAACCCTGACATTAAAAACCAAACATAATTGTGATTATGCCGTGTAAATTAACAACATATGATTTAAATGACGCGCCTGGGTACGTGAAAACCGCTTTTTTCCGATTTCCCGGTAATGGGTAAAACCAAGGGCCTATTTATCTACCCTGGCCGGTTGACTCCCGTCACCGTTTTGGGCTATATGCTTTACGAAACTCACCTGCACTAAAATTTAACATACATAGAAGTCTCACCAACCTTCGAACCAACCCGAACCAGTGGCCGGGGTGTGATGCTGCTCGAATGCAAAAATATAAACTATCAATATCCCGGCTCCGACACGCAAGTCTTTCGTGATTTAAACTGCCGGATGGCCGATCCCGGATTTCACGCCCTGTTCGGTCCTTCCGGGGTCGGCAAGACGACACTGGCCCGGATGCTTTGCGGCCAGATCAACGGCTTCAGCGGACAGCTGGTCACCACCGGGCTTGAGCGCATCCTGTACAGCTACAACCTGGAGCGGCTGCCCGGCTGGTCGAGCGTTGGCGAACATCTCGCATTAAACACGCCGGATTCCAGCCGACACCTTGTGGATGAACTGGTGGCGTGCTTCGGCCTTGCGGGCAGCATGGAGTCGCGCTTTGCCCAGCTGTCTTTAGGGCAGCAAAACCGTACCAACCTGGTGCGCTATCTGCTGCAGGACTTTGATCTGCTGATTATGGACGAGAGCCTGGCCAATGTGGACGAGGGCACCAAAGAAAAAATCATCCTCAAGATTAAGGAAATGTTTCCAACACGCGGTTTTTTCTATATTTCCCACAACGTGGTGGAAGTGGCCAAATTCTGTGAACAGATCTTTGTTTTGCGAAATTTTCACAAGGTCCCCCAGGCGGTTGTCCTGCAAGGGCAGAACTACCGCGGAGGTCCGGACGTAGATAAAAAAAAGCTGGAACACACCATGCTGGAGATCGTCAATGCTCTATAGGCGTTTATACCAGTTTTTCATTATTTACTTTCTGGGTCTGGCAAGCCTGATGGCGATTAAATACGGTTTGCAACTTTCCGATTACGTTATTCCGGGTCCATCGGAAATTGCACAAACGGGACTGCGGGTGTCCGGCCGCTACCTGCTCAATGTGCTCAACACCCTGGCAGTGGCAATTCTGGGGCACATCCTGGCAATTGTTCTGGCAACGGTGATCGGGATTATCGGGCGGCTGACCGCCTGGATCAGTTCTTTTATCCGGGTGGCCGCTTACAACATCCAGGCCTACCCCATCGTTGCGGTGGCGCCGATCATTTTCATATTACTTGGAGACGGTCTGTCATCGCGACTGCTGATTGCCGCCATGATTTGCTATTTTCCCCTGTTGCTGTCGTTTATCGGAATTTTTTCCGAACCGGTTCCGGAAATCGAACATTTTTTCGAAGCCACCCGACGCATGAACTGGCAGTTGCAGATAAAGATCCGGGCCTTTGAAAACATTCGCAAACTGATCACAGTGGTCGTGGGCAGTGCCACCCTGGCCATGGTGGGCACCATTGTGGCGGAATTTATTGCAGCCGATGCCGGCATCGGATACAGTATTCGCATTGCCCTGTATCAGAGTGATCTGGCAAAAATCCTGGTGGCGCTTTTTTTGATTGGCATCTGCACCTCGTTGTACCTGGTTTTGCTGGAATGGATCGGGTACCGGATTCGGAGACGGTGGGAAATTCCCGAAGGAGGTTTAAAATGAAAACGCGGGCATTTATAAAAACAGTTGAACTGTGTTTTGCCGTGGTGGTGTTTTTCTTTTTAAACGCCGGAGCGTTCGCGGGCAGTCCCCCCGCCCAGGAGGTTACCTACCGGTTGAAGTGGCTGCTCAACATCAGCGTGGTGGGAGACCTTTGGGCCGATGTCAACGGTAATTTTGCCCGCCGGGGGTTGAAAGTGACCATTAAACCCGGCGGTCCGGAGCGCGACGCCATCAAGGAACTCGAGCTCGGCCGCTCCCAGTTCGGGGTGGCCTCGGCCGACCAGGTGATCCGTGCGGCATCCAAGGGCGCCCATGTGGTGGTATTGGCCCAGCTGTTTCAGGTCAACCCTTTGCAATGGATCTACCGGCCGGATCGTACCCCGGTGAAAACGCCACAGGACCTGAAGGGCAAAACCATCGGCATCACTTACGGCGGAAACGACGAGGCCATCATGCGTGCCCTGCTGGCTAAATACCATATCAGGGAAAACGAGGTGAAGCTTTACAGCGTGCGCTACGATTACACACCTTTTTACCAGGGCAAAGTGGACCTGTGGCCCCTGTACCGCAACGCCCAGGCACCCATTATCGGGGAAAAGCTGCGCAAGGCCGGAGAGCGAGTTGCTTTCTTAAACCCGTTTCGACTGGGCATCCAATTTGTCGCCAATTCCGTAGTGGCCAGCAAAAAAATGCTTGAACAACATCCACGCACCGTGAAGCGATTCATGGAAGCGCTGCTGGAGGCTTGGGGTGAAGCGCTGGACCCGGCCAACAAACAAAAGGCGATTGACGTTGTCTTGAAGTATAACCGGGAGACAGCTGTGGAAATTGTTCGCCGGCAGCTGCCGGCCACTCGCAGCCTCATGCTGCCAACAGCGGATTTTCGGTTCGGTAAAATCGATGTGGCGGCCTGGAAGCAGACCGAACAGATCATGCTGGCGCAAAAAATGATTGCCAAGCCTGTGCATGTGGAGACCCTGTTAAAGCCGGTTGTTCAGTAATCTTTATTTTATTACCCATCGAACCCTGGAGAGTTGTCATGACCGATGCAAAATTTCAGAAGGTTTCTCCATCGGATCAGCCATTGTACGGCCCGCGCAAACTGCTGCTTTGCGGATTTTCAGCCGAAGCCCAGCCAAAATTCAACGGCCTGCTGGAAGCCATCGGCCTGTCGGACATTCCCAAAACCTGGGTGACCCACGAGCAGGCAGGCGCCCGGGTCGGGGAACTGGCGGGACTGGCCGACGGTACGGGTGCCGGGCAGTCATCGTCCCTGCCGCGGGCCGTCATTATGGCCGGAATCACCCAGAACGAGCTGCACCGGCTCATGGGCGGCTGCCGCCAGGCTAAAATGAAGCCGGCCCTGTGGGCCACCCTGACGCCGACATCAGAAACCTGGCCCCTGCAGGATCTGTTAAAAGAGCTGGCCGCTGAACGACAGGCGATGCAAAACCACAAAAAATAATCCGCGTCGGGCGAACCAGACCTCACTTGCAGGCCGGACATCCATACTGATAAGGAAGATGATATGAATATGACGATTTATTCTGTCATGGGATTTTCAGCCGCCATGCTTATTCTGGCAGCCAGCCCGGGACCGGGGGTGTTTGCCACGGTGGCCCGGGCGCTTGCCTCGGGCTTCCGACCGGCCCTTTCCGTAATCGGCGGAATTGTTCTGGGCGATGTCGTTTACCTGCTGTTCGCCGCTTTCGGCCTCGCGCTGGTGGCCCGGGCCCTGGGCAGCATGTTTTTCATCGTCAAGCTTTGCGGCGGTCTTTATCTGATCTGGCTGGGTGTTAAAATCTGGCGCCAAAAACCCGAGATTGTTTCCGCTCAACCGGATGCGAATATCCGTTCCCAGGGGAAAAATTTTGCTGCCGGCCTGGTGGTCACCCTGTCCAACCCCAAAGTAATTATTTTTTATTGCGGGTTTTTGCCGACATTTTTTGACCTGTCAACCCTCACGTGGATCGATCTGGCCATCGTGGCGGCGATTATCACCGTGGTTTTAGGCGGGGTTCTGGCAACCTATGCCTTTTTGGCCAGCCGCGCGCGCCGCATGTTTACAAATCGGCGCGCTGTTCGGCGGCTCAACCGTGCGGCTGGCGGGGTGATGGCCGCAGCCGGGGTGGCGATTGCGATTCGATCATAGCCATTGCTCAAAAGAGATTTTAAGTTTTAGCCACAGACCCACACAGACGAACACAGACAAA
>JAOZSC010000308.1 GCA_029939875.1 Desulfobacterales bacterium | reverse complement strand
CGGCAATCACCCGCGCATCAACTTTAATCGTACCGGAGCTGCCCAACCGTTCAAATTCACCATCCTGAATCACCCGGAGCAGTTTGGGCTGCAGTTCCAGCGGTAGTTCCCCGATCTCATCCAGAAAAAGGGTGGCGCCGTTGGCAACTTCAAATCGCCCCAACTGTCTGGCATGGGCACCGGTGAAAGCACCTTTCTCGTGGCCGAACAGCTCACTTTCAATGAGGTTTGAAGGCAGTGTGGCACAATTCACTTTCACTAGTGCCCGATCTTTGCGCGTGCTCAAGCCATGAATGGCCCGGGCGACCAGTTCCTTGCCGGTTCCGGTCTCACCGAGAACGAGAACGGTCGTATCGCTGGGGGCAATTTGCTCAACCTTATAGAGCACATATTTGAGCCCGTCACTTTGACCGATAATGTTCTCATAGTTGTATTCTAATTTGATTTCTTCTTGCAGATACGCTCTCTCGACCTCAAGTTTTTCTTTTAACTCTTTTATTTCGGAAAGTGCAACCTGAAGATTGAGCTCGGCCTGCTTGCGCTCGGTAATGTCCTGAATAGAGCCGGACATCTGGATAGCTTTTCCCTCGGTGTTCCAGATTGCCTGGCCACGCGCGAGGAACCACAGGGACTCGCCTGATTTTGTTCGCAGGCGGTATTCGACATTGTATGGAACACGCTCTTGAAGATGGCGTTCGATTGCAGCCCAGATGGTCTCTGCATCCTCAGGATGCAGATGGCTGCGGAAAGAATCTATCGTACCGGGGAATTCCTCGCACGAATACCCCAGGATTTCCCTGAAACGATCCGAATAGAAAACGGTATCAGACAGCAGATCCCAATCCCAGAGGCCGTCGGTAGAGGCTGCAAGGGCCAAAAGATATCGCTCGTCACTGGTGCGCAATGCCGCTTTCTCTCGGCCGTGTCGCGACCGCTGTATGAGCAGCCCGACGATAAGCAAGGTCAAGCTGACACAGAAAAAAGCAAGAACGATGATTGCCGTTTGTATAGAGTCCAAAACAACTCCTTCATAGCTTGCAGCTATTATTAAATCTGATTTTAATTGGAGGGGTTGAACTGGTATCGAAAACAGATCGGAATCCTTTGTCCCAAAGGACGGAATGAGACAGCACCACCACTGGCACCAAGCAGAGGAACAAAAAAAATAGTGATCGGTTTGGTTTCATTAAATCGTCTCTTCCTTATTATGGCCCGATTAAAGATTTCTTCACCAATATCATAGTAAAAACGGTTGGTCAAAAACCATCCATATTTCAATGTCAAAAGATGTTTTGGCCCAGTTTCCTATCCTGACAAATCAATTACAGTTCTGGACAAATTTAAGAGCTGATCCATTCTCCCCCAGACTAAAAATTTAATATTATTCGTAGCTTAAGGTTTTCGTAATAAGGTTGGAATGGTTGGGAACCCGGGCTTGAATTTGTCGTTGAAGACAATGATTAAACCATGATTAGTATTCAGACAGTCGCTTCAAAGAATACATTCCAGACAAGCCTTTTTGATAATGAATCAGGTAAAGGCGATCACAAACATGTCGACAATCAGGAAGAAGATTACCGTATTTATTGATGTGAAAATCTTGGTGGCGGATTTTCTTGCAGAGATTGAAAAAGCAAGGAGAAAATAAATATGAAAAAGCATATTACAATCGGGGTAGGGGATACAGCAACTACTGCCAAAGAGTTTATTGACGCATGGAAGCTTGCTGAAGGCGGCATAACCGAAAATGAGTCGAGCCGAACTTCTTTTTGGAGAGGGATTCGGTATCAAACTCGATGAAAGCATGCTCACAATGAGAGTCCGTCTTTTGGAAGCTTTGGGTCACAAAATTGATGGCTTCTACAATATTGTTACGAGTTTGCCTAAAAAACAAATTACCAGAGGAAGAATTATAAAAGAAATGTCGTCGTTGGGGTTGACGGATTTCTTCGGGATGCTCCCCGGCAAACTTTTTTACTGATTGCCCAATATATTTCCCCGAATATCCGGATCATGCCAAACTATTTTTTGCCCAGAAGCTGTTCCTGAATCCGCCGACTGATGGTCCTGGCTGCCTGGAGGGTTTCGCCAATAAGGGCCTGCATCTTTTTTTTATCCAGATTTGCCTTGAAGCCGACCGCCCAGATGGCGGAGCGCAATTGCCCCAGTCCTGTCAGCGGTGCGGCCACGGCGCGAACACCGAGAATGTATTCTTCGTTATCAACAGCATACCCTTGTTTTCTGACCTGGTGCAATTCATTAAAATACGAATTCACATCGACAATGGAATTGTCCGTAAAGCGGGGAAGGCCCTTTGCCTTGACGATCTTAGCCGCATGTTCCTCCGGCATGGAAGCCAGAAAGACCTTGCCCACCGCTCCGGCAAACAAGGGCACGGTTGAACCCACCGGGGCTGTGATATGAAGATCCTGCCTTGATTCAACGATGTCCAGGATGGTCACCTGATCCAAATTCAGGATGCCCAGAAAAACCGATGTCCGGGTTTTTTCCATCATTTTTTCTGTGACCGGTCTGGCCGAGGTTTCCAAATCAATGCGGGAATAGGCCGATCGGCCGATTTCCAGCAGGGTGAAGCCCAGTTTATATTTTTTTGTTCTGGGATCCCTCATAACGGCCCCTAGTTCTTCCAGGGCCGAGGACATGCCATGGACCGTGCTCTTGGCCAGTTTGAGTTTTTTCGCCAGATCGCTCACGCCCATTCCGTTTTTGGATGACGAAATGGCGCTAAGAATTGCAAAGGCCTTTTTTACCGAAGGTGCACCGTATTTTTTCATAATTATGTTCGCTATGATAAACTTTTTTGTCAGGATATAATCCAGGTCTTCGCTTGTCAACAACCATTTTAAATTATGATTTAAATTCAAATGTTATATGAAAGTATGACAATTTAAAAGGGTGCGTTTCGTTCGGAAAAATCACAGGCCGCTTGTGGCCATGACAACAAATAATTCAGAATAATGAACATGGTTGTGTTTAATAACTCCAGACGGCTGGACTGCTCCGGGTGTCGATGCACAAGCTGTTCATTGAGGTGAACAAATGTTGTGGCTATAGTTTATTTTGCATCTAATATTATTTTGGTTAAGGTGGATAGTTGGCGCCCATTTTCCTGATTATTGCTAAAAAAATGAAAAAAATCGATATTTTTACTTGATCAAAATGGTTCGTCATGGTATGAATTCTCTGGATCGAATAGTTCATGATAATGAACCCTATAAAAGGATGAAGACATAAAGGAGACGATTATGGCAACCGAAGCCAAAGGCCAGTCAACGGCCGAAAGCCTGCGCAAGAAGCGGACCTATGGCAAGTTTAGATGCCACAATCCCAGCTGCATGGAAAGAATTCAGCCGGAGAAGGGGGCCAAGACCGCCAAATGCCCAACATGCGGAATGGAATACCGCATCCACTGGGTCAATCCCAAGCTGCCTCGAATTCGAGGACCGGTCTGGGATGTCAACCGGAAATTGGTGGAAGAAAAATTAAAAGAGAAGGGAGTACTGTGATATGGCATTAAACAGGAAGATAGCATATATCGATCTCACCACAGGTGATGTCAAAATAGAACCGATCCCGCTTGCGATCAGAAAGAAGTTTTTAGGCGGTCGGGGTCTGGATGCATATCTGCTTTACAACCACACCAAGAAGGGTTGCGATCCGCTGGGTCCTGATAATGCCCTTATCATCAGCGGTGGTATCCTGGCGGCCACATGTGCTTCGGCGACCGCCAGAACGCACATCATGGCCAAATCACCCCTGACCGGTATGCTCGGCAGTGCGAATATGGGCGGTTTTTTCGCACCTGAATTGGCCTGGGCCGGTTTTCATCACCTTGTCATCAAGGGTAAAGCCAAAAAACCGGTTTACATTTTTATCCACAATGGCGAGATCGAAATTCGGGATGCCCGCGACATCTGGGGCCAAAAAGTACCCGAGGCCCAGTGGGCCATCAGAGAAGAGCTGGGGGACGAGGAAATCAAGAGTTGCGTCATCGGGCCGGCCGGAGAGAATCTGGTCCGATTTGCCAACGTGATGACCGGTATTAAAAATTCCGCCGGCCGGACCGGGATGGGAT